>JBJKRV010000361.1:0-3336 GCA_046704465.1 Opitutaceae bacterium
GCCGCGTCCTCACCTCCGCGGACCGGTGGCTGGGAGTGGGCCGGCGCGCCGAGCTGGCGGCGCTGCTTCTCCTCCCACCAGGCGTCACGACTGTGCACGGTTGGCACGACCGCGAAGTTGTATTCGGGCGGCGGCGAGGGAATCGACCACTCGAGCGTGCGAGCGTCCCAGGGGTCCTGCGGCGCGACCTCACCACGCAGAAGCGAATTGATGATGTTGTACGCCAGCAGCAGCACCGAGAAACCCAGGACGTAGGCGCCGATCGTCTCGACGAAGTTCCACATGTCCCAGCCCATCCCGGGCGGGTAGGTGTAGATGCGGCGCGGCATCCCATCGACACCGAGGAAGTGCATCGGGAAGAACGTGACGTTGAACCCGATCATCGTGAGCCAGAACTGTACCTGGCCGAGTTTGTCGTTGAGCATGCGGCCGAACATCTTGGGGAACCAGTAGTAGATGGTCGCCATCATGGCCATGATCGCGCCGCCGAACAACACGTAGTGGAAGTGCGCGACCACGAAGTAGGAGTTGTGCTGCCAGTAATCTACCGGCACCGCCGCGTGCATCACGCCGGAGATGCCACCGATGGTGAACATGGCGATGAACCCGACCGCGAAGAGCAGTGGTGTGTTGATCTCGATCGAGCCGCCCCAAAGGGTGCCGAGCCAGTTGAAAATCTTCACACCGGTCGGGATGGCGATCAGCATCGTCGTCGTCGCGAAGACCGAGTTCGGCACAGCGCCGATGCCCAGCGTAAACATATGGTGCATCCAGACGCCGAAGGACAGGAATGCGATCGACATTCCGGAGTAGACCAGGAACGGATAACCGAAGAGCGGCTTGCGCGAGAAGACCGGTAGGATCTCCGAGATCAGGCCAAAGGCCGGCAGGATCAGGATGTAGACCTCAGGGTGGCCAAAGATCCAGAACAGGTGCGCCCAGAGGACCGGATCACCGCCGGCCGCCGGGTTGAAGAAGTTAGTCCCGAAGTAGCGGTCGAACATCAGTTCGATCAGTCCGACCGTCAGCGACGGGAACGCCAGCAGCATCAGGACCGACGTGATCAGACTCATCCAGACGAAGAGCGGCATGCGCATCAGCCGCATGCCCGGCGCGCGCATGTTCACGATGGTGACGAAGAAGTTGAGCGCCGCGGCGATCGAGGCGACACCGAGGACCTGCAGGGCCATCATGTAGAAGTCCATGTTGCGGCCCGGCGAGTAGAGATCCGTGGTCAGGTTGGCGTAGGCAAACCAGCCGTCGTTCGGCGCCGAGTTGATCACAAAGCTACTCAGGAGCAGCAGCGAGCCGAACAGGAACGCCCAGTAGCTAAAGGCGTTCATGCGCGGGAAAGCAACGTCCCGAGCGCCGATCAGCAGCGGGATGAAATAGTTGAAGAAGGCAGCGTTGAGCGGCATCACCACCAGGAAGATCATCACGATACCGTGGGTGGTGAACACCTGGTTGTAGGTGTCCGGCCCCAGCAGCGTGTTGTTCGGCACCGCGAGCTGGGTGCGGATCAACAGCGCCAGCAGACCTCCGACGAGGAAGAAGAAGAGCGCCGAGAACAGGTAGAGAATGCCGATCCGCTTGTGGTCGACGGTCGTGATCCAACTCCACACCCGTGAGCGCGCATAGTGCTCACGTTCGAGTGTGACCGCGGCCTGTGCCATCAGATCCCTCCTCGTCCGCGAGTCCCACCCCGCGGCGTCGCGCCGTTCGACCTCTCGCTCCGCTGCGCGAGTTGACGTGCTGCTTCTGTGCAGTCCGATTGCGTCACTTCAGGCTCTCCAGGTAGGCAGCCAGGTCGTCGAGTTGCTGCGGCGTGAAGTTCGTGAACGCCGGCATGACGATCTGGTTGTGGCCAGGAGACGCGCCCTGCGCTGCGGGCTGGCCCGGCTTGACGGCCGGTGCGTCGTGGATCCACTCCTTCAGGTTGGACGGCGTGTTGGACAGGATCCCGCCCGCGATCATGGTGCGGCTGCCGAAGTGGGTCAGGTTCGGTCCAACCGTGCCCTGCGCCTTGGTGCCGTCGATGGTGTGGCATCCGATGCAGGCGCTCGACATGAAGAGTTGCTCGCCACTCGCGGCGGCCGTACCGGCCGGTGGCGTCGCTGGCAGCTTCTCCTGTGCCTGCATCCAGGCCTGGAACTGCGCCGGCGTGTCGACAAAGACCTTGAATTTCATGTGCGCATGCTGGGCGCCGCAGAACTCGGCGCACTGCCCGTCGTAGACGCCGGTCTTATCCGCCTTGAAGTTGATGAAGTACGTGCGGCCGGGGACGGCGTCCTGCTTGCCGGCCAGCTCAGGCACCCAGAAGCTGTGGATCACGTCGCGGCTGGTGAGTTCGAGGCGCACCGTTTGCCCCACGGGAACGTGGAGCTCGTCCGCGGTCACGACGCCGGTGCTCGGGTACTCGAAGGCCCACCACCACTGCTGGCCGATGACCCGGACGGTCATGGCGCTGGGGCCCGGGTTCTTTGCCAGGGTAGCGATTCCGCTCAGGGTCGGCACGGAGATGACGGCCAGGATGAGTGCCGGGAGGAGCGTCCAGGCGATCTCGAGCTTGGTATTGCCATGGGAGGGAGTGGGATCTGCCTGGCCGGGCCGGCGGCGAAACCGGACGACTGCCACCAGCAGAATGCCCTCGACGATGACAAAGACGACCACGGACAACCAGAAGATGGGGACGAACAGGTTCCAGATCAGTCGGGAATTGTCCGCCTGTGGGTTGTTTGCCGACTGCGGGCTGCCGCCGATGACGGTACAGCCACTGAGAACTGCGACCAACAGCACCCCGAGTGCTGCCCAGAACCACTGTCTGAGGTAGCGCCTTCGGCCCGTCATGGTCCTCCCTGTTCAGCTCCCGCCGCGCCTGGTGCCGAATCCGGGCACGCGGCCACCGGCCCACCAACCGCGCCTATGCTACTACGGGTCCTCGAGACTGTCACTATTTTGTTACACCCTTCACGACCGCTGCAACAGGTTTGTAACGGTGAGGGTGAGTCCGTCAGGGTGAGCGCAATGATAGGACATCATGTTGGAGTTGGCGAGGGCTATCCTGGCGGCCCGGCGGCCGGCCGGCTTCCGCACTCCGGTGACGGTGCATTACTATAGGGAGCGCATGGGCAACGGCCCATCCCGCCACACGGCACACTGCCTCTCGCCCCGGGCGACTGCCCGGCGCGATGCCATGACCCGTTCAGGGAAGGAGCGATGCATGTCCAGCAACGTGCCCGGCACGATCGAAGGGTTGCTGACCGAGTCGCGGCGCTACCCGCCACCGCCCGACTTCGTCGCCCAGGCCAACATCAGCGACCCGTCGGTCTACGAGCG
>JBJKRV010000362.1:0-2640 GCA_046704465.1 Opitutaceae bacterium
CCAATTGAATCTGCGGTGTCCAGCCGGCTGCCCGTGCTCTGCGCGAGAGAGGGCCGAAACCCGACATGACGGCGCCGGTTCCCGCGACCGCGCCAGGGAACGAAGGTAGGCCCCCGACCTGAACAGAACCTGAAGGCGGCACCGGCGCCTCGCCGGGTCAGTCGGCCTGCGGCACCTCGAACGCTTCCAGCCGGCGGACCGCGACCATCGTCGCCGCCAGGGTCACGATCAGCGCCAGCACGATCGCCGAGCTGCCGCTCAACGTGTCGGCCGTGATCCGACCACCGACCCCCGCAACATCGGCGATGCCGAGCGCGTACTGTCGGACGCTCAGCACGCGGATCCCCGAGAAGAAGTTGGCCAGGACCCCCTCCCAGAAGATGACGTACGCGAGCCCGACGATCAGCGCGCGCGAGGTGATCAGGCTGAGCGCGACGAACAGGGCACTGTAGACGAGGCCCCCGGCGAGCATCCCGATCGCGTAGCCGACGATCAGACCCCCTGCGCCCGAATCGCCTCCCAGGGCCACGATCCCCGTGACGATCGCCGACCCAGCGGCAAGCACGCCGGTGGCCACCGACGCGACCAGCAGCTTGGCCAGCACGATCCGCCACCGAGCCATCGGCTTCGCGAGCAGGAACAGCGCGGTGCCGTCCTCGATGTCGGCCCCCAGTACGGCCGTACCGAAGAGCAGCGCCACGAGCGGCAGGAGGAGCGTCACGCCAAGCGTGTCGAATACGCTCTCGATGAAGACCCGGTCGGCCTCGATCGACCCCAGGCTGGCGCCGGTGGCGCGGAAGGCCAGCGCCGGCAGAAGCGGGACGGCCGCCAGCAGCACGAGCAGCGCCGTACGACGACGGCCCAGCAGTTGGCGGGCGCTCACCCGCACGAGCTCCGCGATCATCGACCGTGACTCCCCGTCGAGCGCGCGACGCCCGCCATACCCATCGGACGCCGGGTGCCACCCGGCATCGGCGCTCCGCCGGGCCCGCCGCGGACTCTCCCCGCCGCCCTGCCGTGCTCACCCTTCACCGTCGGCGCTCCATCAGGCTCGGGGCCTACCAGCAGCTCCCAACCAGGCGCACCGCTCATCGTCAGCGCTCCACCAGGTAGGCGAAGACGCTCTCGAGCGACTCGTCGGTGGGCAACAGCTCGAACAGGCGCACCCCGGCCGAGCGGGCAACGCCCGGGATCGCACGCGTGAAGGCCGCGTACTCGGATGTTCTGACCGTGAGGACGCCGTCGCTCAGCTCGACGCCGAACACCGACGGGTGCCCGATCAGGATGGCCGCCAGACGCCGGTCGTCGTTGGAGCGGATCGTGAACGTGTGCGGCCGGTCGGTCATCAGGCGACGGATTGCACGGTAGTCGCCGGAAGCCGCCAGGCGCCCCGCCACGACCACCAGCACGCGCTGCGCCAGACGTTCGACCTCTTCCAGGATGTGGGACGAGAAGAGGATGACCCGACCCTCGCCCGCCATCCGAGTCAGCAACTCCATCATCGACAGGCGCTGCCGCGGATCCATCCCGTTGAACGGCTCGTCCAGCAGCAGGATCGGCGGATCGTGGACCAGCGCGGCGGCCACCTTGGCGCGCTGGCGCATGCCCTTCGAGTACGTCGCGATCGGCCGGTGCTGCGCCTCCCCGAGATCGACCCGCGCGATCGCCTGCGCGGCCGCCCGCTCGGGATCCGGCAGGCCCTGCAGCCGCGCGTTGAAGCGGGCGAACTCGAACCCTGTCAGGAACCCGTGCACGGCTTCCCGCTCGGGAACCAGGCCCACCCGGCGGTAGAGCTCCGGTCGACGCCAGGCGGAGATAAGGACGAAACCGAGGGTGAACCAGGCCCAGCAGAAGGAGGTAACCGCGATGTCGTATAGCAAGGTCACCCCCGTGGCAGGTCGGGCCTATTGCGCCATGGCCTTGACGTCCCTGAGCAGCAGGCAGGTATTGACCCCGCCGAAGGCAAAGTTTTGGATCGCCCCGATGCGGATGGGGGCCGTGGTCACTTCCCGGACGTGGCGCAGCATGCGGCACCGCTCGTCGACATTTTCCAGATTGAGGGTGGGCGCGATAAAGCCCTGCTCCATCATATAGAGGGTCAGGATCGTCTCAATCACCCCGCAGGTCCCCATGGTATGCCCCATGTAACTCTTCAGGCCGCTGACCAAGGGGCCGTTGTCCCCGTAGACGGCCGCAATGGCCTGCGCCTCGATCACGTCACCCATCTTGGTGGCGGTGGCATGGGCGCTGACAAAGTCCACATCCCGGGGGGTGATCCCGGCATCGCTGAGGGCCAGGCGCAGGGTGGCGGTGATCCCTTCCAGGTTGGGCAGAATCAGGTCCCCGCCGTTGTTGTTGCAGGCAAAGCCGATCACCTCGGCAAGAATGGGCGCCCCCCGCCGTTTGGCCGCTTCATACTCCTCCAGGAGCACGGCGCCGCCGCCCTCTCCCACCACCAGGCCGTCGCGCTTGCTGTCGAAGGGCCGGGGGGTCCGCTGCGGCGTCTCGTTGTAGGCGGTGGAGCAGGCCAGCAGGTTGTCGAAGACCGCCACCGTGGTGGTGTCGTACTCGTCGGCACCCCCGCAGATCATGGCGTCCTGCATCCCGAACTTGATCATTTCATAGCCGAAACCGATGGCC
>JBJKRV010000363.1:0-4249 GCA_046704465.1 Opitutaceae bacterium
CAGCGCGCTCCGGTAGTCCCGGTTGCGCTCGGCCGTCACGGCCCCCAATCCGATGGCCGCTGCGAAGAACACGAGCCAGCACCGCCGTGCCAGCCACCGATGTACGACGACTACCGACAGGACCACCGCGGGAATGAGCGCCAGATACATGCGGTGCTCGGCCAGGGTCTGATTCGCAATGGGCACCAGTGAGGTCGGCGCCAGAACCGCCAGAAATCCGGCGCCCAGGAAACCGAGGACCGGGCGCCGCCACAGTGCGACCGCCGTACCGGCAACCAACGCCGCGACCACGGGCACATACGGCACGATCACCCCGGCATTCCGCACCCAAGCGGCCCCATAATCCAGAATCAAGGGATGCGGCCAAAATGATAACCAGAGGTAGTGGGTTACCGCCTGAAATTGGGTCACGGCATACTGGAAAAATCCCACGCCCGAATCGAAGCCGGCCGTGCCGCCACGGTTTCCCGCGCTGGCCACGAGCGCCACCAACAGGATCCAGGTGCCAGCCAGAGCCGCGTAAAGGCGCCGGCGCCGCCGCCACGCCTCGCGAAAGGTGCCCGCCACGAAGGTGCGGTCGTAGAGCAACACGATGACCGGCGCCGAGACCATCACCTCCTTCGTGGCCATGCCGGAGAGGCAGGCCAATGCCGAACAGAAATACCACACCAACGACCGGCTGGATTTGCGGCTACGGGCCACACGACCTCCTCGACCGGCAGTCTCGTGATCCGTGGCTCGTGGTCGCGTGGTCGCTTCGGCTCCCCGGATGAAGCAGTACAGCGTAAGCAGGTAGAACAAGCCCATGAGCGACTCGGCCCGCTGCACGACATACGTCACCGACTCGGTCAGCAGCGGATGCACCGTCCACAGGAGCGACGCTGCGAAGGCCAGGAGAATGGCGCCCGATTGGCGGGCGGAATCGCCGCGCCCCACGATCCGATCTTGGTCGGTCCTGCCCCTTGCCCCGTGCCCCGTGCCTTCCATGCGGACCAGCGTGCGCCTGACGATGCCGAACAGCGCCAGCGCGGCGCCAATATGGATGAGCAAATTCAGTGCATGATAGCTCCAGACCCGGTCGCCGCTGAGCGCCTGGTTGAGCGCAAACGAGAGATTCAGCAGCGGCCGGCCGCTCACGGTCAGGCCGCCACCGGGTGGAAAGAAGGCGCTGGAAAAGTGCCGAATCGTCGGGTTCTGCGGAATCGACAGGGCGTCATCGAAGATGAACGGGCCTGTGAAGCTGTTCGCGTAGACGCCGCACGCCGCAGCCACAAGCAGGCTGCCAGCCAACAGCACGGGACGGGCGGAGACCACAGTCGACCACTTGGATGGCGGGCCGGAGGCGCTCACAGGTCCGTCAGTGTGGCTTTCGGAAGCGCGGCTGCAAACAGAGGAAATGCCGGATCGCGGGCGGCCGCGCCGCAGGTGACGCAAAAACGGCCCCAACCTTGACGAGTCGGCACGCGACCAGCCGCCGGATGACCGCCGCCGCCTTCCGGCTTGCGCCCCGCACCCCGGCCATCAAGGCGTCCCGGCCACCCGGACTTCGTAGGGTGCGAGCGTCAACGCAGTCACACTGGTCGGCCACGGTTCGCGGAGCAGGTCTTTCCACTCGCCGGCCAAATGCAATGCCGCGACTTCAGCCGGAGGAAACACGACGCGAACCGGCTTTCCCGACAAGTTGATTGCCACCAGCGTCCGGTCGCGTCCCAGCTCGCGCATGAAGCAGATCACGTTGGTACCGGTTCCGCTCAGAATGGTCTCCCCGCCCCGCTGAAGCTCCGGCCGTTGCGCGCGGATCCGCAGAAGCGTCCGGTAGAATTCCAGCAGCGAGTCGGGATTGCGGGACTCCTCTTCGACCGAGATGCCATCCCCGCTCCGGTTGTATCGGTCGGTCCACCATGGATGCGGCCCCCGATACCAGATGGCCGACCCCGGCGCCTCGAGGTTGCGGGACCAACGGAAGGCTTCGCGGTCGGGGATGTCGTTGGCGTCGGAGCCCCAGCTGTGGAACTGCTTTCCGCGCATGCCCAGTTCCTGCCCGTAGTAGATCAGCGGCGTGCCCTGCAGCAGCAGGTCGAACGCCGCTCCGATCTTCTCCTTCGCCAGGCTGCCGCCGACCTCCGACGCAAAGCGATTCGTGTCGTGATTCTCAATGATCGTCAGCTGCGACTTGCCCGGCGGCGTGGCCGCCAGCGTCTCCCGGATCGCCCGGACGATGGCTGCCTTGTGGAAGCTGACGATCGCCTGGCGAAGCGGAAAGGCGAACACCAGGTCGGCGCCGCCGCGCGTCAGCCAGTCGCGCCCGTAACCCCAATCGGCCTGCTCCGCGATGATCCTGGCATGGGGATTGAGAGCCCGCACTTGGGCGAAAATGGGCCTCCAGAACTTGGCAAACAGGTCCGTGAGCTTCCCCTTGTTGTCGAGGTCGTCCATCATGTGGTCGATCCGAAAGCCGTCCACGCCGTCGCGCAGGCTTCGGTCGCCGTGCGGATCGATCCAGAAGGCGAACAGCTTCTCAAAATACGCCAGCACCTCGGGGTCGCGCAGGTTAACGGTGGCCACGCCAATCCGGCGGCCATCGTAGCCCGGCAGGACCGAGAGGCCAAAACAGGCCGGCTCGGGCTTGGTGTTCCCGGGCCCGTCGTAGAGCACATAATGGCTGTATTTTGAGCCGGGCCGGCCGAGCGAAGATTTGAGCCAGGGGTTGTCCTGGGTCACATATTGGATCTCCTCGTCCAGGTAGATGCGCATGCCCCGGGCGTGGACGGCGCGAACCAGCGCCTGGAAGTCGGCCATCGTGCCATAGGCCGGATCAATGCCCTCGAAATTCGACGCGAAATAGTTGTGGTAAAAGGGCGACGGCTGGAGCGGCGTCAGCAGGATCGAGGTGACGCCCAGGGCATTCAGGTAATCAAGCTTGTCCTGCACTCCCCGGAGGTCGCCGATCCGGTCCCCGCTGGAGTCATAGAAGCTGCGCAGGAAAATCTGGTAGAAGACCTCGCTTTTCGGCGCCGCCGCCTTCAGAGCCAGCCGGTCGGCGGCGGGAGCACCGAAGACGATGCCCAACGGCGCCGATGCCAGCAACGCGAGGACAAGCACCCGCCGCAGGAGTCGGCCAAAGCAGGGCGAAGACGCGGCGCGCATGGAATCAAACAGCGAAGACGATCATGCCCGGCGTGGCCAGCCCCAAGTCCCGCCGGCGCCCCGCTCCCCCTGGCGAATCAAAAGCGCGCAAAGGCTCCGAGCTCCAGCGTCTTGGTATCCGTGTTAACGTCGCGACCAAACTGCCGGACGTTGTTGAACGAATCGACGTAGCGATACCCCAGCCGGAAACCGAAATTCTTGCTGAGACCGAGCTGGATGCCGGCGAGCAACTCGCCGGTCAGCTCCGTGTTGGTCGTGCTCAGCTGCGAGCCGAAGGCCGATTGCGTCGCCGCCGAGTCGGCAATCGATTGCCTGACCCGGCCGACTCCGGCGCCGGCCCCGAAGTAAATCCCCAGCGGCAGGTTCTCTCCCGCGATTCCGAGATGCAGGAGCGGAAGTGAGTAGCGATACGCCAGTTGAATGGCCTCGATCTTCTCGTCCACGCGAACCGGGCCGTAGCCGGCGTAATTGACGAGCGGCTTCGGGTTGAATTCCGTCCACTCCAGGCCGAGAAAGTCGTTTCCGAGGAAGGAATGTCCGACGGCCACGGAGGTTCCCACTGTGTTCCAGCCGTGGAAGGCGTACGGAAAAGACACCTCAATCTGAACCGCCTCGGCCCGAGCGGCGATCAAGCTGATGGCGAGAAGCAAGACCAACCGGGAGACGCGTCGGATTATGGTGGAGTTCACGGCGGTGGAGAATTCGTCGGGAAGTTTCTGGAATCCCCGTCCGGACTTGAACCGGAATCAGCGGTTTAGGAAACCGCTGCTCTATCCTGTTGAGCTACGGGGACAACTAATTAATTATCAATGTATTGAGCGACATATAGGGGCACCATAATTTCGGACTTGTAACCCGTTTTTGTCACCCTATGATTTCGGCATGCTTCAACCAACGAATGACAACGACTTACGGGCCGAATCCACCGTCTTTCGGAAGGTGGCAGAGTGCCTTTACCGTCACGACTCATCGGGGACGTACTACGCCCTAGTCAAAAGGGCAGGCAAGCAGTATCGCCGGTCCCTCAAGACCAAGGACCGCAAGCTAGCCGACAGACGGCTGGCCGATTTCCGGGAAAAGGTCGGCGGATTGTCGGCCACTG
>JBJKRV010000364.1:0-3874 GCA_046704465.1 Opitutaceae bacterium
TCCTCCGCCTCCCTGGCGCGGTTCAGCCGGCGCAGCACGTCGCAGCGCCAGCCGAGCAATGCGGCGCGATCCGCGTCCATGAGCTGCGGTGACGCCAGCGCGCCATCGATCTCCGCCAGGGCCTCGGCAAAACGCCGCCCCATCCAAAGCCATCCCACCCGCGCCAGCGGAGCGATGCCGGCCATCCCCTTGAGCGTCGGCGGCAGTTCACCCGTCAGGATGAAACGACTGCGGGCGACCGCATCGCGGTTCTCCTCCCCGGCGGGCGCGATCGACCGGTATTCGGCCAGGGCCGCATTCCATTCGGTCCGCCGCCGGAGGCACGCCAGGGTGACCAGCTCGTTGGACCGGACCTGGAGGTTGCGCGGATCGAAAGCCAGCGCCCGGCGGAATTCCGCCGCCGCCGCCGCCACCCGGCCCATCCGCATCAGGACGAGGCCCATCGTGTTGTGGGCGGCTTCCTCGTTCGGCCGCGCCTGCAGGTATTTCACCGCAAGATCCAGCGCCCGCGAATAATCGTTGTCGACGGTCAGGTAGTAGTACGCCAACGCCCCGTCGCCCGCGCCGCCCGGCATCAGTTGCGCGGCCTTTTCGCCCCACTGCCTGGACGCCGTCGCGTGCGTCACCCATCCGGCCGGATCGCGCTCCCACAGGCAGGCCTGCGCATGGGCGATGCTCAAAAGGCTGGCGGCCGACCCAAACCCCGGATCCAGCCGCAGGGCCTCATTCATCACGCCGATGATGCCCAGGAGTTGTTTCGGCCGATCCTCCGCCAACTCGTTGAACAACTCGTCGCGGGCCTTGAGGTAAAGGTCGTAGGCCCGTGGATCCCTGGCCATGAATTCCGCGCTGGCGCTCATGCCTTTTGCCGTCCGCGCCTGCAGCACGCGGGCCACGTCGTCCGCGATCTCGTTCTGAATGGCGATGGCGTCCCGGATCTCCCGCTCATAGGTCTGCGTCCAGAGCACCGTCTCGTCGCTGGCCCGCCGCAGCTCAAGCTGGATCCGGGCGCGGTTGTCCGCCCGGCGGACGCTGCCGGTGATGACGTAGGCGACGCCGACCTGCCGCCCGATCTCCGCCAGCGACGCCTTCCGGTCCAGGGACAGGGCGGAGTTCCGGGAGATCACCCTCAGGTCCGGTATGCGCCCGAGCGCGGCAATGATCTCCGCGTGCATGCCGTCCGTGAAGAACGCATTCGCCGGGTCGGGACTCAGGTTGTCCAGCGGCAGCACGACGAGGGACTTTTCGCTCATGGCGGCGGGCGGTGCCGCCGCCGTCGTCACCGCCTTCGGGCGCATCCACGACCACGCGGTCGCGAGCGCCACCGCTGCGGCCACTGCGACGGCTGCCGCGAGGCGGCGTTTCGCCGGCCGGCGCGCCCGCCGCCCGGCCTGCAGCCGGAGCAGATCCGCCAGCAACGCCTGGCCGTCCTGATATCGCGCCTCCGGCCGGGGGTCGCAGGCACGCAGGATCACCTCGTTCAGGCTCAACAGCGCGCGGTAGTCCGGGAGCCGGACCAGTTCGGGCGGCAGCTGGGGAAACTGCTGGCGGTCCAGTCCGGTGGACACCTCATAGAGCAGGCGGCCCACCGCGAAGACGTCGGCCCGGGGCGAGCCCGGACCCTCCGGCGGCACAAAGCCGTCGGTGCCCACGAACGTCCGCGCGTCGCTGGCCGCCGTGACCAGCCCGATGTCCGCCAGCTTGGGCACGCCGCCCACCAGGATGACGTTCGACGGCTTGATGTCGCGGTGCACCAGCCCCCGCGCATGCAGGCCGGCCACGGCCCGCGCCAATTCCACGCCGAGGCCCACACACTCCGCGGCCGGCAGCCGCCCGTGTCGGGCCCGCAGCTCCTTGAGCGTGAGCGGCACATAGTTCGCGGGATCGATCTCGCGACCGTGTTCGGCGTCATCCGCCAGCTCCATCACGTAGTAGAAGAAGCCGGCCTCCTCGTTGCGCCCGATGTGCAGCAGGGCCAGCTGGACACTCTCCCCGAGCGAGATCGCGGCGAATTCCTTGAGCCCGCGAAATTCCCGCTCGAACGGAGCCGCCTCCCGGAACCGTTCCCGCCACACGACCTTGATCGCGCGGTGGATCCCGGTTACGCCGCGCGCCAGCCATACGTCGCCGTAGCTGCCGCGGCCGATCAGCCGCTGCAGCTCGTAGTCGGGAATGCGGGGCGGCGCCTCCACCGTCTCCGTGTCCGCCACGGCGGGTCCGGTCTCCGCCAGCAGGCGCTTCACCTGCTCGCAGAAGGCTGGCGGCGTCTCCCCGCCGGGCAGCCGCGTCCAGGGCACGTCCAGAAACGAGTCTGGCACGACGGCCGAGCGGTCGTCGGTCGCGTCGAGGCTGACCGGAACCAGAAACGGCCGGCCCTTCGGCAGCGTGTGCGCCCGTTCATTCGCGAGCGCCCACTCCCGCCGGAAGGGCCCATCGCTCCGTTCCTGCGTGTGTTCCGAGACGATCGGAACGAAAAGCAGGCAGTCCCGGATCCGTCGCCGCACCTCCGCCTCCCCGGTCGCGCCACGGCCCTCCCCACTGTCGTCGAGCCAGACGTCGGTTCCCGCCAAGCGCAAAGCCCGGCCGATCTTCTGCGCGGCCGACGCGTCAGGCGCGGCGTAGCTGAGGAGCACCGCGCCCGATGACATCTCCACCCGCTGGAATGGAGGAGCCGAGACCATCGCGGTCCCGACTTATCGCACCTGTCGTCCGGCCTTTCCAGCGGAAATTCGGGAACAGCGCACCGGATCCGATCCCTCGCGCCTCCGCCGGCGGCCGTCTCAAGCGGGCCGCCGGCACCCCGGACCGCCGCTACGGCTTGAAGTTGAAGGGCAATTCCGCCCGGGTCGCCGTCGGCTGCCCGTGCACCATCTCCGGCAGGAACCGCCACTGTCGGATCACTGCCATGACCGCCTTGCCGAACTCGGGTCGGGTGGCATTCACCAGCTTCGGATCGGACACGGCGCCGTTGAAGCCGATCAGGAACGAAACCGTCGCCTCGCCGATGACCTTCTTCTTGCGCAGGGACTTGGGATACTCCGGCGATGGACCCAGGAACGGACGCGGCGGCGAGTCGCTGACATTTTCGATCTGCTTGCGCACCAGCTTGTCCAGCGCGGCATCCGCCACGCCGAACGGCATCATTGACTGGAAGAGCTCCCGTCCCGCGGAAAAGAGGTACAAATGGTAGCGCCCCGGAGCGCTCTCCATCACCATGGGAACGCCCACGTCGATATGCCGGACGTTGTTGGGCTGAAGCTCACCGATGCCATAGAGGAAGAGCCCCTTGTCCGCCATGTCGGTTTGCAGGGTGATGACCAGGAACACATGGGAGAGATGATAGGCCGACTCCAGATCGCATGAGTAATAGAAGGTCTTGTTCAGCTGGTCGACCGTGTCGTTGACGCTCAACGACGAGGTCGTCACCTGGGAGTGGCGCACGGCGACAAACAGCGGCAGGAACTCGCCGCCCTTGAGCAGCACGAACTGGTTCGAATCCGTCGATTGGAGCTTGCCTTTTCCCAGCACCATCGGCCGGGTGCCATCGGCATCCAGCACCACCGCCAGCTTTCCCTCGTATTTCACCGCCAGCACGTGCTGGCCGCGGGCCAGCGTCGGGATGGCCGCCACTAGCAGGGGAAGGAGGAATTTCCGGAGCGTGTTCATCTGGGGGTATCGCCGGCATCCCGGGGCGTCGGGCCCGGCGACGCGGTGCCGGTGGCGGGAACTTGGGTTGAACGGCGCTGGAGCCCCGATCAAATCAGGCGCCGTGATGCGCGGCAATTGCGAAATTTCAAGTCCCCGACGCGTCAACACCAGGGCGCGGCGCCGCCCGATCCGGCCGCCGCGGCCCACGCCTCCGGCGCTGGGCGCG
>JBJKRV010000365.1:0-11430 GCA_046704465.1 Opitutaceae bacterium
TCTGTGGCGGCCCCGGGGCCTCCCCGGGGCCGTCGTCCTGGACCTCGAGCACCAGGCGGTCATCACGGCGCGCGGCGGAAATGGCCACCGTGCTCGCGGTCGTACGCCGCGAGATCGCGTGCTTCACCGCGTTGCCGACGATGGGTTGGAGGATCAAGGGCGGCACGAGCGCCGCCAGGGTTTCCGCCGCCACGGCGTAGTCGATCCCGAGCTTGTCCCCGAACCGCACCTGCTCCACCGCGAGATAATGACGGATGAACTCCAACTCCTTCGCGAGAGTGATCTCCTGCTGATCGGCATCTTCCATCGCCAGGCGCAGCAACATGCTCAGCTGCGCGATCGTCTCCACCGCGGTCTCGATTCGCTTCTGCCGCACCAGGGTCGCGATGGCATTGAAAGCGTTGAACAGAAAGTGCGGCTGCAGTTGTCCCTGCAGGGCTGACAGCTGCGCCCGCGCCAGCCGCGACTGCAGCTCGGCGGTGCGAAGCTGCAGACGATGGGCCTCGTTCGTGCGCCGGCGGTACTGCTCATAGTAATCGATCGCAAATGACGACGCGAACAACCCCGTGAGGGTGAGGAGGTCGATTGGCAGCAGCGTGAGCTGGGTATGCAGGTAGGTGGGCCAGGTGATGGGCAGATGCAGCCGGTCCGGCAGCCAGACATTGGGCAGCAGGCGCAGGAGATACCGCGCGTTCGTCACCACCAGATAAATCGCACCGCTGCCGCCCAGCAGGCCGGTGAGACCGCGCGCCACGCGGCCGCGGGAGAACCGGAAGCGCCGAATCAACAGCAGCGTGGCCGGAGCCGCCGCGACCCAGGCGTACCACTCGAAACCATCCCATAGGCCGACGATGTTCGGAAGGTGCTCCCACGCCGCGAGGCTGCGGATTTCGCGCTGCCAATAGTAGCCGGTGTTGAGCAGCGTGATGATGAAGAAGGCCGCAAAGATCTGGAGCTTTACGACCGCCCGGGGACCTGTCCAAAGCCAGGACAGGAATCGCAGGCGATGACTGTTGAAGGCGCTGGTCACACGGCGACGGTCGCAGACAAACCCATCGTCGATCCGCCGGCAAGCCTCCGCCGTCATCACTTCCCTGCAGGCGTCCTTCGGAAACGCAGACCCGCGTCGGAAAATAAAAGGGCCGGGAGGAACGCCTCCCGGCCCGAAAACGCCATCGGTCTGGACCGACGGTCAGAACTTGTAGCTGAGGTCCGTGTAATACATCCGGCCGATGCCGCCCAGATAGGTGCCGACGTCCGCATTCGTATCCGGGAATGCATTTGGCGCCTGCGGCGGCATCTTGTTGAACAGATTGTTCACGCCGACGTCGACGGTGAGCTTGTCGAGCCACTTGTTGAGACCCAAATGACTGAAGTCGTACGTGAACATCAGGTCCACCTGCTGGTAACTGCCCACCGGAGTCGGAGGCGTCGCCACGGCGCCGCCGGCGCCGATATCGGTGACGGAGGGAATGTAGCTGTAACCAATCAGCATGCCGAATCCCTGGTCAGTCCAATTCAGCGTCGTGTAATTGCGCCAGCGCGGAATCGTGCCCTGGCTGAAGCTACCCTGGCCTGAGGCATGGCCGGCAAACTGGTAATACGGGTCCGTCGGTAACGCCTGGCTGCGATAGCTGTTGTAGCCCGACCAAGTCGATTGCAGGTCGAAGTGCCCCGTCGACGGAACGTCAAATGCATATTCCAGCGTGGCGTCCCAGCCTTTCACCTCTTGGGCGGCGATGTTGACGAACGGAAGGTTCAAATACACGGCCTGTTGAGGATGCGTACTGATCTGGCCCGGGGCGGTGACCGGCGTGCCAGTATTGGTGCCAAAATGTACGGCCGAGGCGTACGGCGACGCCGGGCCATATTGCTCGACACTTTGAACCACGGTGGTCTCGTCGTAGTTTCCGATCAGGTTCTTCTGGATCGTCTGGTAATAATCGAACGTCAGGCTAAATCCCCTGACCGCCTTCGGGCTGTAAACAAAACCCGCCGTCCACGTAGTCGCGGTGGAAGGTTTCAGGTACTTGTTTGCGCCTTGCACAATATTGTACTGCACCTGTTGGGTCTGCTGGCCGGTTGCCTGTCCTGAGCTATTGTAGTTATTGAATGACAACGGATTAGATGCTCCGGTCGTAATTGGACCGTACAGATCGTAGAGAATTGGCGCCGAGAAGGATTTGCCCGCCGAGGCGCGCAGCGTCAGTTGGTCGTCGAAAGGCTGATATTTGACACTCACCTTGGGCACGCTGGAAGTGCCAACCTGGGTGTAGTTGTCTATCCGCCCGGCCAGGTCGATGTTCAGTGAGTGCAGCCCAGGGATGTTCTGGCTCGGAGCAAAGATTGGAGCTTCAATTTCAGCATAGCCCGAGGTCAGGTCGCGGTGGGCACTGAAGGGCTGCATGGATACGCCATAGAGCCAGCCGATGTTGCCGTTGGCGTCCGGGATGCTGTTCACGTCCGGTACCGCCGACAGCGTCTCGCGGGTGAAGCTGGCGCCGATGGCAAAGCCCAGTCGCCCCGCCGGCAATTCGAAGGGTTTGCCGACGAACTTGAAGTCGAACGAATTGAGCGAGCTCACCATGTTGACGAATGCCGTGCCGATCACTCCGGGGGGCGCCGATTGGCCGTAAGAGAACGGATTGATTTCGCCCGCGGCCACCGCCGCGTTGAAATTGTTCGTGTCCACCACGCCGGGGTTGGTGAAATTCAAGGAATAGCGCCCGAGATTGGCAGCCGCTTCCCAATTGTAGTTCTCGCCAATGTTGCCCCTCAAACCGCCCACGGCGCGCAGCAGCGTCGAGTCCTGCAGCGAGACGCGGGGGGTGGTAAAGAAGCGATCGCGCGCCGACACCGCGTAGCCGGCCGATCCATCTGCCGGGGCGCCTTGGTCCATCCACGCCGGGGAGAATGGATTGTTCGGGTTCGATGTCTGCATGTACGGATTTCCTGGCGGAGGAGGCGTCACACCGTATTGGGCGTACACATCGAGGTAGGGGTCGGACATCGTGTCGTAGATCGGCTGGCCGTTCAGCGAAGACATCGTATTCGTGTTCGAATAGATCACGTCGCCGAAGCCTTCCAACGCGCCGGGAAAGATCTTGTGCGTGAGGTTGATCAAAACGCTGCGCCGCTTGTCGGATTCCTCCAACGTCTGGTAATTGGCCAAGTTGAAGCCCAGCAGGACCTGTGTGTGCGTCTCCTGAGTGTACACACCCATCTGAATCAACTGATCGATGGTGTATTTGCCGCCGCCCGGAGGAGCGTTCATGCTCGGATTCAGCTTGTAGAGCAGGTCGGCGCCGGTCGACAGGTCGTAGATGTCGATGATGCCCGGATAGAGGGTCGAACCATAGATCGGGTTCGTGTACGGCCGATTGAACATGTAGATCGGATCCTGTTTGCTGTATTCGGCCGAAAGGGTGATCGACGTCGTGCCGTTGCTGACGCCGCCGGTAATCGATGCCGTGCGCTCCCGATAGTGGCCGGCGTTGGGAGATTCCCCGAAGTGATAATCCGCCTGCCATCCGTTGTAGTTGGATTTGAGGATGATGTTCACGACACCGCCCACCGCATCCGAACCGTAAATGGCCGACGCGCCGTCGTTGAGAACCTCAATCCTCTGGATCGCAGAGGCCGGGATCATGTTCAGGTCAACATACTCGTACCCACCTTCCGCCTCCGCCGGATCGAAGGGCATCCGACGGCCATTGACCAGGACCAGGGTACTCAAGTTGTGCAGGGCGAGCATCGAGCCGCCAAACGTGGAATTCGAAGCGATGGTGGCGTTTTCCCCGCCGATGTTGCCGTTGCCGGAAAACATCGGCATGACCTTGCGCAGGATGTCCAGCGTGTTGGTCTGCACGCCGCTGGCTTGAATCTGCTGGGGACCAATCACAGTGACGGGAATCGCCAGGGCGTCGGCCGCGGTGGGAATGTTCGTGCCGGTGACGACGAATTTCTCCATCTTGACCGTGCCCGAATTGCTTCCCGACGATGTGGCCGTCTGCTGGGCGGCGGCAGCTAAGGGCAGGCTGACGCCCAGAATGAGCGCAAGCTCCGCCCGGAGTTTCCTCACGGAGGACAAGTTCATAGTTTGATCAGCTGTGCTTTGCGTTGGTAAGAGGCGCCCGGGATGATCCCCGAACGAGGTACTCTTGTTTGCGGATATATGCATGATCCGGGCCATCATGCAACAATTATGTTAATTGGCTTATTAATTAGCATCAAATGCCATTTTCTAATGCCGAAATGCAGTTTCGCCTCATGGCAATGCGCTGCCGGGCTCGTCGCACGATGTAATTTGCCCGGCTTGACCTGGTCGTCTATCTTGCTGTCGTTGACGTCTCTATGAGGGAACTGCGGCGGATTCTGGAATTGCTGAGCCGCGAGCCGGAGCAAACGGCAGTTCTGGCCACGCTCGTGAACGTGGAAGGTTCGTCTTATCGTCGACCCGGAGCGCGCCTAATTTTGACCACCGACGGCTGCCAGGCTGGATCCATCAGCGGCGGCTGCCTCGAGGACGATGTCATCGCTCACGCGAAAGCAGTTATGGCTGATGGCATTGCAAAGACCGTTGTGTACGACACGACCTCCGAAAACGATCTCCTTTGGGGTGTCGGTTTGGGTTGTCACGGTCTGGTTCACGTCTTGGTCGAACGGTTGCCGGCCGGAGCGGCGTGGCCGCGCACGCTGAAGGAAAATCTGGCGCGCAGGCGAACGACCGAGTTGGCGGTTGTCTGGAAATCACTTGATCCATCGCACCTTGGAACCCGACTCGTTTCGGGACCAGCCGATGAATCGACCGCTGACCCGGTCGAGAAGGAATCGCCCGCGACCGGGGTGTTCCGTCAGGTAATTCCGCCGCCGCCATCGCTGGTGATCTTTGGCGCCGGCAACGATGCCCAACCGCTCGTGCGACTGGCAGCCGAGCTTGGCTGGGATATCACAGTCGTCGATCCGCGTCCCGCCTACGCGGATCCAGCTCGTTTTCCCGAAGCCAATGCCGTGATGATCGCCCGACCCGGGGAGATTCCTGACGGCGTGGCTTCAGAGCCCGACACCCTGGCGGTCGTGATGACCCACCATTACGCCCACGACCTCCCGATTCTGCGCGCGCTCCTGCCGCGACCGCTGGCATACCTCGGGCTGCTCGGCCCCAGAAAACGCACCGAGAAGATTTTCGCCGATCTGCAGGCATCCGGGCTCGCCTTCGCGCCGGAAGCCCGCCGGCGCTTGCACGCTCCCGTGGGCTTTGACCTCGGCGCCGACGCCCCGGAAGGCGTGGCGCTGGCCATTCTCGCCGAGATGATGGCCACCCTGGCCGGCCGGGACGGCCGCCCGCTTCGCGAGCGGCAAAAACCCATTCATGGGTGAGAGATCGGCCCCCGATCGCGTCGCCAAACACCGGGCTCCGGTTCTTCGAACGTGCAATCCCTGTCGACCGAGTCGTTCCATTTCGGAGCCGTCATCCTCGCGGCCGGGGCCTCCGCCCGCATGGGCCGGCCCAAGCAGTTGCTTCGGCTCGATGGCCGATCGCTCATCCAGCACGTCGCCGGTACCGTGCTCGCGTCGCCCGCCTGGCCGGTCGTGGTTGTCCTCGGTGCGCAGGCGGCGGCGATTCGTCCGGAACTGGCCCGGTTGCCGGTGATCGTCGTCGAAAATAAGGAGTGGGAGGAGGGCCTGTCCTCCTCAATTCGCGCCGGTGTCGGCGTCATCGAATCGTTCTCGCTTTCGCTCGACGCCGCCATGCTGGTGTTGTGCGACCAGCCGGGGATTACGGCCAAGGCAATCGTCAGCCTGGCGGACGCCTGTCGTTCGGGGACAAACTCCATCGCCGCCTCGCACTACGACGGCCATCCGGGACCGCCGGTGATTTTCCGACGGGCACATTTTCACGAACTGATGGAATTGCACGGGCCGGCCGGGGCCAAGCCGGTGGTAGCCCGCCACTTGGGCTCGCTGGCCACGATTGATTTTCCGGAACTCGAGGTTGACCTCGATACCCCCGAAGATTTCGCCGCTTTCGGCAAATCCGACAGGTAACACCGCGGCGGGCCCTTACGGCAGCTTGGCCTCCTCCACCTTCCTGGCCTGCGCGGCCCGGTGATTATCCAGCGCCTGCCGGATCGCGCCGTCGCTCAGCGCCAGAATCGCGCCTGCAAAGAGCGCCGCATTGATTGCCCCAGGTTTGCCGATGGCAAAAGTGGCGACGGGCACGCCGCCCGGCATTTGGACCATCGACAGCAGCGAATCGAGGCCCTTGAGGGAGGCTGACTCCATCGGAACACCCAGCACAGGCAGGGGGGTGAGCGCCGCCGCCACGCCCGCCAGATGCGCGGCGCCGCCGGCGCCGGCGATCACGATCCTTAGGCCGCGGTCGCGCGCCGACGTGCCCCACTCGTACATGAGCTTCGGGGTCCGGTGCGCGCTGATCACGCGCTTCTCGTAGGGGATGCCGAGGGCGTCAAGGGTGCGGGCGGCATGCTGCATCGTCTCCCAATCGGAGGTGCTGCCCATGATGAGGCCGACCAACGGCCCGGCCGTCGCGGAAGTTGAAGTCGAAGGTTGTGATTGAGGTGCGGTAGCCATGTCGCCGCCACGATGACGGGCGACCACTCGACCTCAACCCAAACCTGATCCCGCAACCGCTGCGGCAGGATCAGATCAGCGAAATCCCCTTGGGCACCTTCACGACCACGGTGCCCACGATCTTGTCGTGCCATGACTGCTTGTCGTTGTCGAACGCGACCCAGATGAACCCGAGCCCGATCACGGCGAGCGAGAGCAGGCAGCTCAGCACCCGTACGATCGCCGCCGTCCAGTCCAGCGGCCGATCATCCAGACGCACCACCTTCAGGTGGCAAATGCTGCCCCCCACGGTCGTGCCGCGCAGCTTCCAGAGGATCGCGCCATAAATCGCCAGCAGGAACAGGCACAGGCCCGGGCGCACGTGCACCCACGGCAGGATGCGGACCACGAAGAGGACCAGGATGGTGTCGATGCCCAGCGCCAACAGCCGGATCCAGAACCCGGCGCGCGGGAGCGTGACGGCGGAGATGATGGGCGGAACCACGGCAGCCGCACCCGGCGCGGGCGTTTCCGCGGCGATCGGGCCGGCGGCGAGGGCCGTCCCGGTGACCGCCGTCGGCCCGCCGGCTCCGGCTACCGCTACGGCCGGCTTGGCGCCGTAGCGCCGCATGGCGAGGATGAGGGCATAGACCACCACGCCGAGTCCGAGCACCCCGATCAATCCGTGCACCAGGAAGGCCAACACGGGAACCAGGTAAAGCACCATGACCGCCAGCCCGCCAACGAGCACCGCCATCGCCACATGTCCAAACCGGCCGTGCCCCCAGAGGGAGGTAATCCGGCGCCCCAGCCACGCCAGCATGGCGACGCGGCCGAAGAGCCTGGCAAAGGCCAGGGCAACCGCCAGGAACGGAATGACCAGCGCGCCGACGCCGGTGATCGCCAACAGCACAAAGACCAACGGAAGCGCCAGCATCGTGAGCAGCGCCGCCAGGATCGAGAATCCAGGCCGTTGTTCGAGCGTCTCGGCGCACTTCTCCACCCCGCGCGGGAAGATCAGGGCGATCAGCGCGTAGAACACCAGGAAACCCGCCGCCACCAGCCACGCCCACGCCGCGGCCGGGGCGAAGGACAGGAGGCGGACCTTGAACAGCGCCGATTTTACCCAGGCGGACAGCCAGCCGAAGCCGGGAAAAGAGACCGCCTGCACCCCCCCGCGCACCACCGCGGCCGGATCACGGTGCAGCGTTCCACCGACCACCACCACCTGGCCCCTGACCACGGCCTTGGGCCCAAGGTCGACATTGCCCATCACCGCGACGACGTCGCCATTCACCCGGGCGTTGACGCGCGTGTCGCCCAACACCGCCACCGCCACATCCCCCACCGGACCATTGACGGTGGTGGTGCCAAACACTGAAACGGCCGGGCCGCCGGTCGATCCGTTGACCGTGGTATTGCCCATGACGGACACCGCCGGGTCGTTGGTGGCGCCATCCACCGTTGTGCTCCCCAGGATCGATACCGCGGCGTCAACCCGTTCGTCCTTGGCCACGACCGAATCGTGGCCGATCGAAACCTTGGCGTTATCCTGCCCCCGGTCGACCTGGTGCCGGCGTGTCTCGTGCGCTCGCGCGCGGCGGCCGCCGGAGCGCTCCTGGCTCCCCGTCTTCGTTTCAGCATCCAGGCGGCGCAGTTCATCGCTCGGCGGAGAAGACTCATTGGCCGCCGGCGTCGGAGCCGGCGCCACCGAGGGAGACGCCGGAGCGGGTGCCGTCTCCGCCTTGGCCGCCTCGACGGCGGCGGGCGGGTTGATCGACGTCGCGGCCGGCGCCGGTGGCGGCGTGTCCTCGCTGTGCAGGACGGGCGCGCCCATCATCAGGAGGGCGATCAGGGCCCACAGGGCACGGGGGAAGGGATCGTGTTTCATGGGTTGAAGCGGGCTGAACATGTGGGGAATGAGTTGATCACCGGTGCGACCACAACGTGCGGTAGGCGGCGGCGCCCAGGCCGAAAAGCATGCCGTAGAGCATGACCACAAAGGCGGCCGCGCCATACAGCCACCAGGTGGGGATCTGGCGCACCAGCAGGGCGACAAAATCGACCAACCCGCGGCCGGCGCCCAGCAGGCCGCGGATCAGCGTCAGCGCGGGAGCGGCGGCCTGGTGGAATTGCACCGAATCGAAACCCGTCTGCAGATAAACCCCTGCAAACACGAGGAGGCCGGCCAGCCCACCGCAGAAGACCAGGAACACCGCCCGCGCCCATTGCGGCCAGTAACTCCATGACTTGTGCCACCACGGAATGGCCGCCTGCCGTTCCAGGGCCGCCAACACCCGCGACTCCAAGGTGGCGGGCGCGCGCCGGTTCGGCAGCGACCGCAGGGTGGTGTGCACCAGTTTTTCGAGCTCCTCTGGATTCATGCGTTCCATGTTCGATTCCGTTCGGTGGCGCCTCGTTCAGGGGGTGAATTTCTCATGGCTGGCACCGCTGCGCAACAACACCCGGGCCAGCGCCTCTCGGCCGCGCATGATGTCGGTCTTCACCTTGCTCAGCGACACGCCGAGGCGCCGGGCAATCGCCTCGTACGGTTCGTCTTCGAAATGGTACAACACCAGCGGCACCCGCTGGTGTTCGGGCAGCTTCTCGAGCGCCCGCTCCACCCAGGCGCGGCGGTCGTTCTGGTCGAGTCCGTCGATAAAATTGTCCGAGGCGGCGAACTCCACGGGTTGCTCCTCGTCATCGTCGTCGTGCGGCCGGCTGATCTCGGAGAAGAAACGCCAGCGCTTCCGGTAGCGCTGGAGGTGGTTGATGCTCAGGTTGGTCGTGACCGTCTTCAGCCACCCGCCGGCGGTGATGCTGTCGCGCAGGTTGTCCCAGTGCTCGTAGGCCTTGAGGAACACATCCTGGGAGATGTCCTCGGCCTGCGCCTCGTTGCCGAGCAGGCGCACCGCCGTCGTGTAGACCATGTCCTGATAATTGCGCATGAACGTGCTGAATTCGACTGGGGGATTCATCCCCTCTTCGGTCGCTTGCACTGGAGTGTCATCTTTCATGCGCAGAACACAGCTGGACCGTGAAAAGTCGCAGAATGGCGGGACGCAGCGGCCCCGGAAGCAGGCGGACGGGCCCAGACATCCCTGTCACAGAAGATTGCCGCTGCCAAGGGGATAACCGCGCGACGCCGACGCGCCGGTTCTTGCCCCGGTCGCCGGTCCGGCGCATAGTGGGCGAAAACAACGGTCCCGCCTTCGCGGACCAAACCCGTCATGACAACTTCCACCGTCGCTCCCCCGGCCATCGCCTCCCCAGAAGGCTTTCTGCCTGTCGACCCCGACCTCGAGTCGGCCATCCAGGCGGAGGGCAGAAAACTCTTCGCGCTCATGGAGGCGCGGCCGGCCCCCGGGATATTCTCCAAGAAAGGCGCCTACGCGCGCCTCATGGAATGGTCGATGAAGGACCCGGCCTTCAAAACCCAGCTCTTCCGCTTCGTCGACGCGCTGCCCGCCCTGGACTCCTCCGGCGAGGTCGTCCGCCACCTCAAGGAGTATCTGGGGGACAAGGCCGTCGAGCTTCACCCCGCCCTCAAGACCGGCCTGGCCGCGGCCTCCTTCGCCCCGGCCCTCGTCGCCGGCCCCGTGCGGGCGCAGATTCTGGACATGGCGAAGCAGTTCGTCGCCGGCAGCGGCCCGGAGGATCTCGTGAAGCAACTCCGCCGCAACGCCCGACTCGGCCTCGCCACCACGATCGACCTGCTGGGCGAAACCGTTGTGAGTGAGACGGAGGCGGACGAGTTTCTGCGGCGCAACCTCGAGGTCCTCGACGCCGTTGCCGCCGCGCTGCGGACCGGCCTCGAGCCCGGCTTCAGCGACACTGCTCCATCCGGACCGCTGCCGCGGATCAATCTCTCCGTCAAGATCTCCGCGTTGACGCCCGACGTCCACCCGGCCGATCCCGAAAACAGCATCGTCGCTCTCAAGCGGCGCCTGCGCCCCATCCTGCGCCGCGCCGCCGAGGTCGGCGCCTTCATCAACTTCGACATGGAGAGCTACAAGTTCAAGGACCTCACGCTGGCGCTCTTCCGGTCGATCCTGGAGGAGGACGAATTCCGCCGGCAGCCCGCGGTGGGCCTCGCCCTGCAGGCCTACCTGCGGGAGTGTGAACGGGACCTTCATGCGATCATCGCCTGGGCCCGCGCCCAGGCGCGCCCCCTCACCGTCCGCCTCGTCAAGGGCGCGTACTGGGACTACGAGACCACGGTGGCGCAACAACGGGGCTGGCCCGTGCCGGTCTGGTCGCACAAGCCGGAAAGCGACGCCAACTTCGAGAAACTGTCGGCGCTGCTCCTGGACAACATCGACCTGATCACGCCCGCCTTCGGCTCGCACAACGTGCGGTCCTGCGCCCATGTCATCGTCCAGGCGCAACATCGCGGCATCGATCCGCGCGCCTACGAATTCCAGGCGCTCTACGGCATGGCGGATGAACTCAAGTCCGCCCTGATCCAGAGCGGGCATCGCGTCCGGGAATATTGTGCCGTCGGCCAGTTGCTGCCCGGCATGGCCTATTTTGTCCGCCGCCTGCTGGAGAACACGTCCAATGAGGGATTCCTGCGGCAGAAAAACACCGGCGAGGCCACGGCGGAGCAGTTGCTGCGCAACCCCGTGGAGCTGTTGGCGAACGCCAAACACGAAATGCCAGCCGCTGAGGCGGCCATCACCCATTCGGCAATCGGCGTTCGGCACTCGGCATTTTCCAACGTCCCCGGCACGGACTACACCCGCGCGGACGCGCGCGACGCGCAGCGCGCCGCACTCGAAGCCCTGCGGGCCCGGCTCGGGCGGAAACATCCCCTTGTCATCGGCGGAAAGACGGTCGCCAACCGCGATTATGTGG
>JBJKRV010000366.1:0-5103 GCA_046704465.1 Opitutaceae bacterium
GCAGTGGATCATGCAAACCCAGATGATGCTCGCCGGGGGCGGCGCGCGCATCCACCACGTGGACTACGACGATGCTCCGGCCGGCCGCGCGACCTACTGGGCATCGCCCTTTCGCTGGTGGCTGGCGGCGCTGGCTTTGGTGAAGCACGCCGTGACGGGACAATCGCCGGGCGCCGCGGTCGAGTGGGCCGCCCTGGTCGCCAATCCCCTGCTGCTCGGTTTTTTGCTCTTGGGTCTGGTTCCGGTCGTGGCGCGCCGCTTCGGATCAGTCGCGGCGGTCGTTCTGGCCCTCGGCCTCTCGGCGGCGATACCCTTCCGCTTCTATTTCGCAGCGGACTATCCGGATCACCATGGGATTCTCGAGGCGTGCGGGTTGCTGACGGTCCTGTTCCTCATCGCCGGCGGAGGCGGGCTGGTACGGGCCCGGGACACCGGCGATTTGGACACGGCCGGGGACGAGGGCAAGGCCGCCGCCTGGCTGCCGACGCGCGGAGCGGCGCGCCGCTGGTTTGCCGCCTCGGCGCTGGCGGGAGGAGTCGGCCTGTGGATCAGCGCGGCCAGCCTGATCCCGGTGCTGGTCGGCCTGGGCGTTGGCGCGTTGGGGCTGGCCTGGTGGCAGCGCGCCGTTGCTCCGAACCGCGCGTGGGAACGCGCCCCGGAACTGTGGCGCTGGTGGGGAATCGTCGGCGGAGCCACAAGCCTCGCCGCCTACCTGATCGAATATTTCCCCTCGCACCTGGGATTCCGCCTCGAGGTCAACCATCCGCTGTATGCCCTGGCCTGGCTCGGTGCCGGCGAACTGTTGTGCCGGTGGTCGCGGATGTGCACCCCCGGCGGATTCAGGTGGTCGCGGCGTGAGGCGGCGCCGGCGCTGGCGGCCGCCGTCGCGGTGGCGGTCGCGCCGGCGGTCATCCTGCTCACGGGCGGTCGGACTTTTGTCGTCGCGAGCCGGTTCGTCTGGCTGCTCGGCACGCAACATGTCGCCGAGGGCGAGAGCCTCGGGCTGTTTGGCGCGGGCGTCGCCAGCCACCCGCTGCAGATCGCCCAGTCCCTGCCGCTGCTGCTGATTGTGCCGCCGGCATGGTTCGTCCTCAGTCGGCGGGGGCCGCGGATTTGGCGGATGCAGGTCGCGCTCGCCTTGGCGCCGGCCCTCCTGTTGCTGATCCTGTCCGTGCGGGAGATCCGGTGGTGGGGACTGGAGGAGGCCATGGCGTTCGCGGCCCTGGCCCCGATGTTCGCGGCGTGGTCACGGTCGCCGTCGTCGCGCCGGCGGCGGCGCTGGGTCGCGGCGGCCTGCTGCGCCTTGCTGCTTTCCGGCGTGGTGCCGATCCTGCAGGGCGCGGCCCGGACGCACCAGGTGAGCGTGCCCGAGGTTCGGTTGCTCGAGGAGCGCGACCTGGGGTACTGGCTCCGCGCGCGCATGGGCTCCGACCGGACCTTCGTGCTCAGCACCCCAACCCTCACCAACCACCTGATGTACTACGGCGGCGTCACCGGGCTGGGCTCGCGGTACTGGCTAAACATCGGGGGGCTCGACCACGCCGCGGCGATCAACGCCGCCCCCACCCTCGGCGAGGCCCACGCGCTTGTGCGCCGGTACGGAGTGACGGACATCGTGCTCGTGAGCTGGGACGATGCGGCCGAGTCCCTCGTGCGCTACTACCGGGGGACACCGGCGAAGCAGCCGACCCCGACCGACACGTTTCTCCAGGTGCTCCGGAGCGGCGGGGTGCCGCCCTGGCTGAGCCGGCTTCCCTACCGGCTGCCGGAGATCAAGCCGCTGGAGGGACAATTCGCCCTCGTATTGGAGGTCGTGCCCGACCAGTCGCCCCCGGCGGCGACGGCTCATCTGGTCGATTACTTCCTCGAGATGGGCCAGACCGGAGCGGCGGCATTTGCGGCACGCCGACTGGAGCAGTATCCATCCGACCTCCGGGCGCTGGTGACGCTCGCCGGTTTTGAGGGACAGACCGGCCGTTCGGCGGCTTTTGCGTCGACGCTCGGACGGGTGATCGATCACCTGGCCGAGGCGTCCACGCTCGGCATTGGGGACCGCATCCGCCTGGCGATGGTGCTGGCCGCCGGTGGGCGCGTGGATCTCGCGCGGGTCCAAATGGCCCGGGTGTTGGCGCAGCTCGACGAGCGCTCCCTCCGCCGGCTGACCTTTGGCCGCCTGCGCGACCTGCACGAACTGACCGTGGTCCTCCGCATGGAAATTCCAAGTCCCCGTCTGCGCCAACTCGCGCTGGACCTTTACCCGCCGATGCTGCGCGGGCCGTCTGAAGGCGGCCAGCCGCGGGCAGACAGGAAATGAGGCGAGATCACGACCAGCGTCTTTGAGCCCGGCAACTTCGAGCCAATGAATCCATTCGCCAGCACGCTGATCCTTCCGGTGGCGCTGCGGCGGAACCAAGGAGGTCCCGCGGCATTCGAGCCTTTCCACGATCGAGTCTTGAAGTTTGTTTCAGATCTCGGATTTGGTGCTTCGAATACGGTAATCTCACGCACGGCGCACAAGGCATGGGCACAACGAAGATAACGGGCTCGTCCCCATCTCGGTTTCTTGCCCCCGTCGTGCTGGTCGGCGCGGTCGTGGCCGCGTACCTCAATTCCGTGCACGGAGCCTTCGTCTGGGACGACATCAACTCCATCGTCCAGAACCCGTTGATCCGGCACTTCTCGACCGTTTTCGACCGGCCGGTGGCGGTCAACACCACCAGTGGCCGCCCCTTGGTCGGGCTGTCCCTCGCCCTGAACTATGCCCTCGGCGGCCTGAACCCGCTGGGTTACCATCTCTTCAACGTGCTCGTGCACGCGGCGGCGGCGTTGGCACTCTTCGGCTTCGTTCGCCGGCTCGCCCGGCTGCCGCGCTGGGGCGGGCGTTACGAGTTCCACGCCACCGGCCTGGCCCTGGCCGTGGCGGCGGTCTGGGCGCTGCATCCGCTGCAGACCGAGGCGGTGAGCTACGTCATTCAGCGCTCCGAGTCCCTGATGGGCCTGTGCTACCTCCTGACGCTCTATTGCTTCATCCGCGCGGCCGGAGGGACCGCGGGACCATGGACAACAGGACCACGGACCACGAGACCTTGCGCGGACGGGTCTCAGAGTGTTTCCGCTGAAGTTGAATCTGTTGGCCCCCAAGGCCGCGCGGTCCGTGGTCTGTGGTCCCGTGGTCCTGTATTCTGGTATGCCGGCTCGGTCCTCGCCTGCGCCGTGGGCATGACGGCCAAGGAGGTCATGGTTTCCGCCCCGGTCATGGTGCTGCTGTTCGATCGCACCTTCCTGGCCGGCTCCTTCCGCCGCGCCCTGGCGTCGAAGAAATGGTTCTACGGGGCGTTGTTCGCCACGTGGCTGATTCTCTTCTGGCTCGTGGCCAGCCTGGGCTTCAACCGCGGCGGCAGCACCGGCGGCTTCTCCGAACGGGCGCCATGGCTGGCGTACTGGCTGACCCAGTTTCCGGCCATCGCCACGTACCTCAAGCTGACCTTTTTCCCACATCCCCTGATCTTCCAGTACGGACCGTTCTGGTTGCCGGACGCGGCGGCGGCCCTGCCCACCGCGTTGGTCGTCGTACCGCTGGTGGGGTTGACAGTCGTCGCCCTGTGGCGCTGGCCGGCGATCGGGTTCTTTGGGTTCTGGTTCTTCTCCGTGCTGGCCGTGACTTCAATCGTGCCCGGCATCAGCGACATGATCGTCGAGCACCGGATGTATCTCGCGCTCGCCCCGCTCTGGATTCTTGTGGCCGCCGGGCTCCACCGGTGGCGGCCGCGCGTGGCGGTCTTCGGGCTGGGCATCGCGGCGGTGGCTTTCGGCGCCGTGACCGTGGCGCGCAACCGCGTCTACCGCGGCCCGATCCCGCTGTGGACGGACAACATCGCGAAGCGGCCGAACAACGCGCTCACCCGTTACAATTTTGCGGTCGCGCTGCAACGCGCCGGGCGCGACGCCGACGCGCAGGCCCAGCTCGAGGCCGCGGTGAAACTCCGGCCCGATTTCGCCGAGGCGCAGTACAACCTGGCCCTGTTGCTGGCCAAGCTGCCGGGCCATGCCGACCAGGCCATCGCCCACTATCAGGCGGCCATCAGGATCGATCCCCGCCAGCCCCGGCCGCACATCAACCTCGCGGTGCTGCTGCATCAGCGGGGCGAGGACGTGGAAGCCTGCCGGCAACTGCAATTGGCCGTGGAGTGCGACCCCTCCAACCGTGCCATCTGGCTCGATTGGGTCCGGGCGCTCGTCGGATTGCACCGGCCGGCCGACGCCATCGACGCCTGCGCGTCCCTGGTGCGGGCGCACCCGGGCTTTGCCGCCGGACAGGCCGAGCTCGGGTTCCTGCTCGCCAGCAGCCAACGGCCAGCCGAGGCCATTCCGCACCTGGAAGCCGCCATCCGCCTGGATCCGACCCAGACCGCAGCCCGTTTCTACCTCGGGTCGGTGCTCGTCGGACTCGGCGAGCGCCTGCCGGAAGCCGTGGCCCTGCTGCAGGAGGTGGTGCGGCAACAGCCGGATGCCGCGAGAATCCGCTTCAACCTTGGCACCGCGTACATGGCCGAGGGCCACCACCTGGCGGACGCCATTGCGCAATTCACCGCGGCCGTGCGTCTGGACCCGAAGTTCGCCGAGGCCCGCTTCAATCTCGCGGTTGCCCTGGAAACGGAGGGCGGGCATCGGGAGGATGCCATCTCGGAATACCGGATGGCCGCGTCGCTTGAGCCGGGCGCGCCGGCCATCCACTTTCGCCTCGCGAGCCTGCTGGCGGAGGATCCGCGGACGCGCCCGGAAGCCCGCGCCGAGGTGGAAAAGACGCTGGCGCTGGATCCGGGCTTTCCGGGCGCGCAGGCGCTGCGGGAGCAATTGAACGCCGCGGGAAGGTGAGGGCGACCGAACCGGCGGAGCGGGACGGGCGGGCTGGATGCGCGCGAAATCAAAATTCGCGGGACCTCAGCGCCGCCCGACATTCGCACCGGTCCGGGACACCGGCGCCAGATAGCGGCGAGGTCCCGAGGTCTCCGCGCCATCGGAAGATACGGCGTAACCGCTGGAATCCGATTCCGTCAAAAGCGGGGCGTGCCGCCGACGTCGGTGGCAGCAGGAAGACAGCTC
>JBJKRV010000367.1:0-6987 GCA_046704465.1 Opitutaceae bacterium
GACCTGGACAGCCGGCCGCGCGGGGCGGTCCGGTGAGGGGCGGCGCCGGCGCCCCCTCAGGCGCGTCCGAGGTAGGTGCCGTCCGCCGTGCTGACGCGAATCACTTCGCCGGCCTTGATGAAAAGGGGAACCTGGACGACGAGGCCCGTCTCGCACGTCACGGGCTTCTGCACGTTGCTGGCGGTGTCGCCGCGAAGGCCTTCTGCGGCCTCGGTGACCTTGAGCGCGGCCGAAGACGGAAGGTTCACCGTCACGGGCTGGTCATCGACGAACAGGACCTCGGCGGTGCCGTTGGGCACGAGGTAGTTCTTGGCGTCGCCCACGAGGTCACTGCCCAACTCGATCGTCTCGTAGGAGTTCGGATCCATGAACGCAAAGGCGTCGCGGCTGGCGTAGCTGAACTCGAGCGTCCGCCGGTCGGTGTTGAGGACCTCGACCGGCTCGGTCGAGTTGAACCGCTGGTCCAGCGAACGGCCGTTCCTGAGGTTGCGGAGCTTGGCTTGGACAAAGGCGCGCAGGTTGCCGGGGGTGCGGTGCTGCGTGTCCATCACCAGGTGCGGTTCATTGTTGAAGCGGATCACCTGGCCCTTGCGGAGGTCGTTGGCGGACGGCATGACGGTGGAGCTTGGGATGAGATTTTCGGGTGAAAGAGTTAAGGGACTAACGAGCGCCCGCGGGGCGTGTCAAGGGTCGCTTCCAACTATCTCCAAGCTTGCGCTTTTCACAACGCCTACGGACACTGCGCCAAATCCATGAAGCAAAGGACCATCCTGCGCGAGGTCTCGCTGAACGGAAATGCGCTCCACACGGGAGAACCCGTCACCCTGACGATCAAGCCGGCGCCCGCCGGTCACGGCATCGTCTTCAAGCGCATTGACCTGACCGGCCAGCCCGAAATCAAACCCCGCGTCGATCTGGTCACCGACCTGGTGCGGGCCACGACGATCCAGGCGGGGCATGCGCGGATCGCCACGGTGGAACACGTGCTGAGCGCCCTGCACGGCTGCGGCATCGACAACGTGCTGGTCGAGATGAACGGCAGCGAGCCTCCGATCATGGACGGGTCGGCCCGGGCGTTCGTCAACCTCATCCTGGAAGGCGAGCCGGTCGAACAGGAGGCCGACCGGGAATATTTTGTCCTGGACCAGCCGGTGTCGGTGACGCGCGGCAACTCGTCGATGATCGCCCTGCCGGCCGACGGACTGAAGATCTCCTGCACGTCGGCGGACGACCGCGGGATCCACACCCAGCACCTGTCGCTGTCGATCGACCCGGACACCTACATCACCCAGGTGGCCGCCGCCCGGACCTTCACGATCTACGAGGACATCGAGGAGCTGGTGAAACTGGGCAAGATCAAGGGCGGGAGCCTCGACTGCGCGATCGTGATCAAGGGCGACAAGATCATCGCGAAGGAACCGCTGCGCTTCAAGGACGAGTTCGTCCGCCACAAGATCCTGGACATCGTCGGCGACCTCGTGCTGCTGGGGCCGCCGCTCAAGGCCCACATCATTGCCACGCGGCCGGGCCATGCGATCAACGCCGAGCTGACGAAGGCGCTGCAGGCGCGCCTCGAGGAGGTCCGGGGCGGCGCCCGGAAGAAGCCGCCGGCCCGGCCGAAACGGGTGCTCGCGACGGAGACCTCGCTCGACATCCGGCGCCTGCTCGACACCCTGCCGCACCGCTACCCGTTCGTGATGATCGACCGCGTGGTGGAATTCATCGGCGACAACGAGTTGGTGGCGGTCAAGAACGTCACGATCAACGAACCGTATTTTGCCGGCCATTTTCCGGGGAATCCCGTGATGCCGGGCGTGCTCCAGCTCGAGGCGATGGCCCAGGCGGCCGGCGTGCTGCTGCTGCGGCGCGGCTCGACCGAGGGCAAGGTCGCGCTGTTCATGAGCGCGGACAAGGTGAAGTTTCGCAAGGCGGTGCGGCCCGGAGACCAGATCGTGCTCAACGCGCGGATGACGCGCATGCGCGGCAACCGGATCGCCACGGCCGAGGTGTCGTGCAGCGTCGACGGCCTGGTGGTGTCGTCGGCCGAGATGATGTTCACCGTGGTCGACGAGGCCGAGGTGGTCTGAATTCCCGGGGCCGGCCGGCCGCGCCGTTCTTTTCATCCAAGTCATGGCTTCACTAATTCATCCGTCCGCCGTCGTCGAGCCGACCGTCGAGCTCGGCGCCGACGTCACCATCGGCGCGTTCGCCTATATCGGCGGCCGGGCCGTCATCGGCGAGGGGACCGTCATTCACCACCACGCCACCGTGGAGGGCAACACGACGCTGGGCCGGCGCTGCGAGGTGTTCCCCTACGCGGCCATCGGCACGAAGACGCACGACCTGAAGTTCCGCGGCGGCAACCCCGGACTGCGGATCGGCGACCGGAACGTCTTTCGGGAGTACGTGACGGTGCATTTCGCGACCCGGGACGGCGAATTCACGGTGCTGGGCGACGACAACGTGATCCTTGCCTACAGCCACGTCGCGCACGACTGCGTGATCGGGAACCACCTGGTGATGAGCAGTCAGTCGGCGCTGGCCGGTCATGTGCGGGTGGACGACCACGTCAACTTCGGCTGGGGAACGGGCGTGCACCAGTTCTGCCGGGTGGGGGCGTACGCCATGCTGGGGGCGATGTCCAAGATCGTCCAGGACGTGCCGCCGTTTCTCATCGCCGACGGCAATCCGGCCGTGATCCGCTCGATCAACAAGGTCGGGCTCGAGCGGTGCGGTTTCAATCCGGAGCAGATCGAGCGCGTGAAGCAGATCCACCGCCTGCTCTTTCGCGAGGGGCTCAATCGCGGGCAGGCGCTCGAACGCCTGCAGAAGCACCCGCAGGCGTCCAGCGAGGAGTTTCAGCGCCTGTTCGCGTTCGCGGCGTCCAGCGAGCGGGGCCTGATGCCGGGGCGGTGACGCGGTTCCGTTCCGCGCCGGCGTTCAATGCTTCTTGTAGACGGTGGCGGGATCGAAGAGGCGCTCGGCGGTGAATTCCAGCCGGAACGCCGGGTCGTCGAGGGCGGCGAGGCGCCGGTAGAAGCAGGATTTGTAGCCGTTGTGACAGGCGGCGTTGGCGGCGCCAGTCTGATCGACCTTGAGCAGCACCACGTCCTGGTCGCAATCGGTGTACAGTTCGCGCACGAGCTGGGTGTTGCCCGATTCCTCGCCCTTCACCCAGAGCTTGTTGCGCGACCGGCTCCAATAGGTCGCCTTGCCGGTCTTCAGGGTGTGGGTGAGGGACTCGGCGTTCATGAAGGCGAACATGAGCACCTGCCCGGTGGCGGCGTCCTGGGTGATGCAGGGAATCAGGCCGTCGGCTCCGAATTTCGGCCGGAGGGTGGTGCCGTGCTCGACTTCCTGGTGGGAGATGCGTTCGGGAAAGGACATGAGTGGAAGAGTGAAAGTGAGAGTGAAAGTGAAAGTGAAGGGGAAAGTGCGGGGGAGGGGAGAAAGGGGCCGGGCATTGACGGCTGGCTAAGGCTTCGTCGTCCAAATTCCTGGCCTCACTTTCACTTTAGCTTTCACCCTCACTCCCTTGCCCTTCCCCTCCGGCGGCCAGTTGCAGGAGATAGTCGTAGGAGTAGAGTCCGGTACGGTGGCCGTCGCTGAAATCGAAGCGCACGGCGTAGTTGCCGATTTGCTCCCAGCCGGTGACCGTCACGCCGGAAAAGTCGCGCGGGCCATGACCGCCGTACTGCCGGCCGAAGATGTCCCGTTCGCCGTGGGTCTCGGCGCTGGGGGAGGCCGCCCGCAGGCGCCCGGCCGGATAATAGGTCTCGCGGCCGTCGCTCCAGCGGATGGCGACCTCGGTTCCGATGACTTGGATTTCGGCGGGGCTCAGCATGACGGGCAGGGGCATCATGGAGGCAAGCCGTCCGATTTGGACAGCCAATAACGCGGGCGGTCGCCGCGAGGTTTACGGGAAGATTGAATAGGGCGGGCCGGTGCGCAGCGCGACCTTGCGCCGCCGCGACGGGCGCGGCAAAGTGTGGCCTCCGTCCGGGATCGGAGTGTCCCGACGGCGGTTCCGGTTACCACAAGACCAACATGAAAAAGTTCGCCCTCACCGCCGCGGTGCTCGCCGCCGCTTTATCCCTCCGCGCCGCCGACAGGATCATCGTGACGGTGGCCAACGATCTGGACATCGCGCGCCCCTCGGCGGTGATCGCCATTCCGTTCTCCGAGGTGCAGCGGTTGCTGCCCGGGGCGATGATCGACCACCTCATGGTCAAGGACTGGACCGGCGCCGTGCTGCCCTATCAGGTGACCAATTTCCAGCCGGACGAGCACGTGGATCACTATCGAAACCTTCTGTTCCAGCACAACTTCGCCGCCGGGGAGAAGTCGGCCACGTTCACGATCGAGAAGACCGAGGCACCCGTGCCGCCGTTCTGCTCGAAGGTGTTCGCCCGCTACGTCCCGGAGCGGTTTGATGACTTCGCCTGGGAGAACGACCGGATCGCGCACCGGATCTACGGGCCCGGACTCGACTCGCCGGCCGCGGGTCGCGATCGTATGATCGGCAGCGGCATCGACGTCTGGTGCAAGCGCGTGCGGTACCTGATCGTCAACCGCTGGTACCTCAAGGGCCACTATCACGTGGATTCGGGCGAGGGCCTGGACATGTACAACACCGGCCGGTCGCGCGGTTGCGGCGGCACGGGGATCTGGACCGACGGCAAACTCCACGTGTCGCGCAACTGGGCCTCCTGGAAGGTCCTCGCAAACGGCCCGATCCGGGCGGTGTTCGACATCACCTACGCCCCGTGGGACGCCGGCAACGGCATCAAGGTGTCCGAGACCAAGCGGTTCACGGTCGACGCGGGTCACAATCTCGACCGGATCGAAAGCACCTTCACGATCGAGGGCGCGGACACCGTGACCGTCGGCATCGGGCTCAACCGGAGCAGCGCCGATCCCGGACAGGACCCGAAGATCAACCTGGTGAAGGACGAGGCCGACCACGCGCTGGTGCAATGGGAGGCGGAAAAGACCAACGGGTCGATCGGCGAGGCGGTCATCGTGCGGCCGGACGATTTCCAGGGTTACGCTGCGGACGAACTGAACCACCTCGTCCTGGTCAGGGCGGTGAATGCCCGCCCGGTGACCTACTGGGCCGGGGCGGGCTGGACGAAGAGCGGCGATTTCTCCTCGGAAGCCGACTGGCAGGCCTACGTGAAGGCCTGCGCCGCGCGTGCAAACTCCCCGATCCGGGAGACCAGGATCGTAGGCGAGTGAATTTCTTTTCCTGATGAAACTGCATTACTTCCCTGACCCCGCCGCCGCCAACACGCTCGGCACGGAGCAACTCCGCGAGAGCTTCCTGATTGGCGGCCTGTTCCAGCCGGGAGAGGTGGCGGCCCACTATACCGACCTCGACCGCATGATCGTCGGCAGCGCGGTGCCGACCACCTCGCCGCTTTCGCTGCCGGCCTCGTTCAAGGAGACCGGCACGGATTATTTCCTCGAACGCCGCGAGATCGGGATCCTGAACATCGGCGCGCCCGGCACGGTGCGCGTGGGGTCCGAGCGGTACGAGCTCCAGAACCTCGACTGTCTCTACGTGGGCAAGGGCGAGAGGGAGGTGGCCTTTGAGAACGGCCCGGCCGGCCAGGCGCAGTTCTACCTCGTCAGCACCCCGGCCCACGCCAAACATCCGACCGCGAAGGCGGCGCGGGCCCAGGCGGAGGTGCAGGAGTTGGGCGACGCGGCCGCGGCCAACCGCCGGCGCATCTGCCGCTATATTCATCTGAACGGCATCAAGAGCTGCCAGCTTGTCATGGGCTTCACCGAGTTCGTGGGCGGAAGCGTCTGGAACACGATGCCGCCGCACACGCACAGCCGGCGGACGGAGGCCTACCTCTATTTTGACCTCGGACCGCAGATCGTCGTCCATTTGATGGGGGAGCCCCGAGCCACCCGCCACCTCATCGTGCGGGACCGGGAGGTGGTGCTGTCCCCGGCCTGGTCGATTCACGCGGGCGCCGGAACAGGCAGCTACCGCTTCTGCTGGGCGATGGGGGGCGACAACCAGGTGTTTCACGACATGGATGCCGTGCCGATCGCGGACCTGCGCTGAGGTCGCGCCGGCACTCGCAAGAATCCAGGATTTCCTATGAGCTCGATACTCGATCGCTTCAAACTCGACGGCAAAGTCGCCATCGTTACGGGGGCCTCGCGGGGCCTGGGCCAGGGCTATGCCCTGGCGCTGGCCGAGGCCGGTGCGGATCTGGTTCTGGTGGACATTGGTCCCAGCACGGCCACCGAAGCCCAGGTGAAGGCCCTCGGGCGCAAGGCGCTGTCGGTGGTGGCCAACCTTTCCGACCGCGCGTCCATTCCGCGGGTGATCGCGGAGGCCGGCAAGCTGGCCGGGCACGTCGACATTCTGGTCAACAATGCCGGGATCATCCGGCGGGAGGATTTCGAAAAATTCAGCGAGAAGGATTGGGATGACGTGATCAGCGTGAACCTCAACGCCGTCTTTTTCCTCAGCCAGGCGTTCGTGCGCGACCTGATGGCGCGCAAGGCTCCGGGCAAGATCATCAACGTCGCCTCGATGTTGTCATTCCAGGGCGGCATCCGGGTTCCCTCCTACACGGCGTCCAAGAGCGCCGTGATGGGCCTCACCCGCCTGATGGCGAACGAGCTGGCCGCAAAGGGCATCACCGTCAACGCGATCGCCCCGGGGTACATGGCGACGGACAATACGGCCGCCCTGCGCGCCGACGAGGCCCGCAACAAGGCGATCCTCGACCGGATCCCCGCCGGACGCTGGGGCACGCCCGAAGACCTGATGGGCACGGTCGTCTTCCTGGCGTCGGCCGCCTCCGATTACGTCAACGGTTACACCATCGCCGTGGACGGTGGCTGGCTGGCCCGCTGAGTCGACCGACGCGCGACCTTGACAGGACCGGGCACTTTCGGCCCTCGTGTTGGCGGGCGGACGCAGCCCGGCTCCGCCTATGCGCTCTGATCATGAATAAACCC
>JBJKRV010000368.1:0-4602 GCA_046704465.1 Opitutaceae bacterium
GGCGCTGGCGGCGACCTGGCCCGAATCTGCGCGGAGGCCTCCGAACGGCGGCCGGGACTTCGCCTGACGCTGACCGAACTCGTCGGCGGGCATCCGGGGGTGATCGATATCCTGGCGGACCGCTACCGGATGGCCGTCGCGGAGCAGGAGGGCGCCGGGTCACACCGGCCGCGGGCGGTCAAAGCCCGCGCTTCTGCTCGATCAGCCCGATCTCGAGGGCGTAGCGCGTGAGGCTGGCCACGTCGTGCAGGTTGAGCTTCCGCATCAGGTTGGTGCGGTGGTTGTCGACCGTCTTGACGCTGATGTTGAGCTTGGCCGCGATCTCCTTGGTGCTGTAGCTCTCGGCGACGAGCTGGAGGATTTCGCGCTCCCGATCGGTCAGAAAATCCGAACTCGAGCTGGCGGTCGGATTGGCCACGACGTTGCGGAGCAGCGCGGCCACGGCCGGTCCGAAGTAGGTTCCCCCGTTGGCCACGGTCTCGAGTCCCTTCTTGAACTCGAACAGGCCGGCGGTCTTCTCCACGAACCCGTGCGCGCCGGCCTCGAGCATCTCCCGCACGAGGACCGGATTCTCGTGGCCCGAAAAGACAAGGACGCGCAGGTTGGACAGGACCTTGCTCAGCCGGCGGAGCAGGTCCACGCCGTTCAGCCCGGGCAGCTTCGCATCGAGGATGATCACGTCCGGCTTGACCTCGAGGCACAGCTGGTAGGCGCTCTGGCCGTCGCCGCTCTCGCCGACGATCTTGAACGAAGGATCCATGCTGAGGATCTCCGCCAGCATCTCGCGGATCGCCGTCTGGTCCTCGATGATGACAAGTCGTTTCATGTTGAGCGCAGCCGGGCTTCCACGTACGCATGGGGAGGGTCGGAAAGAACCGATGTTGCCCCGCGGGTGGAGAACTGCGCGGGCGCAGCATGCCATACTTTGCCCGACATTTACAAGTGAAGCTTTTGAGATCGGCCGGCCTGTCACCCTCGTCGCGGCGCTCGGGGCGCCGTTCGCGTGGAGGGCTGGCCGGCGCCCTGCTGGCGGCCGCGTTGGGCGCCGCCTGTTCGACGCCGAACACCCCGCCGGCGGCCGACGTGAGCGTCGATCAGGCCTGGCACGACGCCCGGATGGTGGCGGGGCGGGAGCAAGGAGGCCGGGCCGTGGCCGGCACCGGGACGTCGATGGAACCGCTTTACGGCGACAACACGATGTTGGTGATCACTCCGATCGCCTATGACCGGCTGCAACCGGGCATGATTGTCGCCTACGTGAGCCACACGGGCGTGCGCGTGGTCCACCAGTTGGTGAAGAAGCTGAAGGACGGATGGCGGGTGAAGGGCCTCAACAACGAGGTGGTCGACAACGAACTGGTGACGCCGAAGAACCTGATCGGGGTGATTTACGCTTCCTTCAACTACGAGACGGACACCTCGACGAAGAAGTGAGGCGGAAGTCGCGGTCGGACCGCCTTTCCCGCGATGATCCGACCACCCTGCGCGGGCGCTGTCGGCTGCCGACCGGCCGGCCATGCGTCTTGTCAGCCAATGCCTTGGCGAAGGGCCGGGCTGGTGGGTCGACAGGGACTCGAACCCTGAACCAACGACTTAAAAGGACGCTGCTCTACCATTGAGCTATCGACCCCAGCCGAACCTTCGGGACGGACTAGCCCAGTCGCGCCCACAGGCAAGGCTAAATTCGGCAAGCGGCCCGGGTGCGGCCTGACACATGCACCCGACCACTAAGCACTTGAAACCGTGGACATTTGCCGTGCGTTATATAGGTTCGATTGCGATGCCGCGCCGCCACGTGCCGCGGACGCCGCCCGATCCACAACCTGCTCAGCCGGAGACTGAAAAAGTGGGAACAATTCAGAGATACGCCCATCAGAGCGAAGCAGAACGTATGTCGACCAAAGCCCAGGAGATCGCGCTCGATCGCGTGCTGGTGGACCGCTTCAAGCAAGGCGACCAGTCGGCCTTCGAGCAGATGGTTTCGCGCTACTGGGACCGGATCTATACGATGGTCAACCAGCTCCTGCGCAATCCCCAGGATGCGGAGGAGGTGACCCAGGACGCGTTCATCCGGGCCCACCGCGGCCTGGCGGGTTTTCGCGGCGAATCCACTTTTTCAACCTGGCTGTACCAGATTGCGACCAACCTGGCGCGGAACCGCTACTGGTATTGGTGGCGCCGCCGCCGGGACCAGACCATTTCATTCGACCAGCCGGTGGGGCCCGAAAACAGCACCACCCTGGCCGAGGTGTTTCCCGATGAGCTGGAAACACCGGAGGACGCCACCGTCACGCAGGAATTCGTGAGCCGCGTGGCCGAATGCATGAACAAGCTCAGTCCGAAACACCGTGAGATCCTGACCCTGCGCAACGTAAAGAACCTGTCCTATGAGGAGATCGCCGAGATTCTCGGCATCAGTGTGGGCACCGTCAAAAGCCGGATCGCCCGCGCGCGTGACAGCCTCCGGGACAAAATGGGAGAAGAGTTCAAGTGAAAGAGACAAAGTTTATCGAGCTGCTCAATCTATACATTGACCAGCAGATTTCGCCGGAGGAAGCCGCCCGGCTGGAGGAGGAAATCATCTCCAGTCCGCGCCGACGCCGAACCTACCAGGATTACTGCCGACTGCACCGCGCCTGTACGATGGTGTTCGAGAACTTCCGGAACCAAGGCGATCTTGCCGGGGAGGCGGCATGGCACCTGGACGACCCGGCCGAGTTTCCGCACCGCCGGCCGCTGGCCCGCTGGAGCCGGTACGCCGCCGGCCTGGCGGCGGTGGCATGCCTTTCCCTTTTGACCGTGAAGGTCTATCGAAGCACGGCGCCGGCCAGGCCGGTGGCGGTCGCCGCTCCGACCCAACCGGAAGCCGGGGACAGCTTCGTGCAGGTGCACCTGCCGGCGCGGGAAGCACCGGTGAGCCTGCCGGCATCGGAGCGCATCGTTTCGCAGCGCCTGGACATGTTGCCGCCGCTGCTGCCGGCGCGGGCAACCTCCCTGGTGTTCACGAGTGCGCTGCCATCGCCGTCGTCGCTCTCGTCGCTTTCCGTTTCGGCTCCCACCGAGTCGTCCCGGGCGATCATCGAACAGTTTGTCTTCCGGCCGGACACCGACGCCGCGACCGGCACGTCAGCCGTTTTTCGCAACCGCGTCAGCGCCCCGGATCAAGGGGAGATGACCGCATATCAGTTCCAGCGCTGAAGCCGGCTTTTGGCACCGTAACTCCGCTGAAGGCGCGCCCCCGGGCGCGCCTTCAAGTTTTCCGCGGTCAGCCCAGCGCCTTCTTCACCAGTTGTTCGGTCGTGGCGTCCGGGCCGAGAGCGAGCGCGGCCTGCCGCACCGCCTTGTCCGCCTCCGGCGCCTTGTAGCCCAGGGCGACCAGGGCCATGACGGCATCGCGCTGGACGTGATCGGCTCCTCCTTCGCCCGCCGGGGCCGCCGCGACCGCGGGAACCGCCGCGGCATCGGGGGTCAGGCCCTTCAATTCGACGACCAGTCGCTCGGCGGTCTTCCGGCCGATACCGGGACATTTCGCCAGCGTCGCCACATCCCCGGAGGCGATGGTTCCCTGCAACAGGGGCAGCGACAGCCGGCTCATGATGCTCAACGCCATTTTCGGGCCCACGCCGGTGACCTTTTCGATCATCAACCGGAAGAAATCGCGCTCGGCGGCGCTGGTGAAGCCGTAGAGCGTCTGGCCGGTGTCGCGGTAGACGACGAGCGTGTGGAGCTTGACGAGCGCACCCGGTGCCGGCAGCCGCTCGGCGGTGGTCACGGGAATGTTCACCTCGTAGCCGAGGCCGTTGACGTCCACCACCGCCACGAGGGGAGTGGCCGACGTCAGCGTCCCCTGGATGCTGGTGATCATCGGTTCAATCCTTCAGGCCGAGCACATCCTGCATGTCGTAGACACCCGGCGGACGCCCGACCACCCAGCGCGCGGCCCGCAACGCCCCGCGGGCAAAGATGACGCGGTCGGAGGCGCGGTGGGCAAGTTCCAGCCGCTCGCCCGGACCGGCAAAGACCACGGTGTGATCGCCCACCACGTCGCCGCCGCGCAGCGAGTGGACTCCCACCTCGTCCGCGGGCCGCGGACCGACCAGCCCGGACCGGCCGTGGCGCGCGGCGGCGGCGGTGAGGCGCCGTTCCTCGAGAATGATTTCCAGGAGCCGCGCCGCCGTGCCGCTGGGGGCGTCCTGCTTCAGCCGGTGATGCATCTCGACAATCTCGGCATCGTAACCGCCCTCGAGGAGGCGGACGGCCTGCCGGGTGAGGTGAAAGAGAACGTTGACCCCGACGGAGTAGTTGCCGGTCCAGACGCACGGCACCCGCGCGGCCAGGGGCCGGAGGCGTTCCCGCTCCTCGGGCGGGTGCCCGGTCGTACCGATGACCAGCGGCTTCCCATGCGTCGCCGCCAATTGCAGCAGGCCCTCCGTCGCCGCCGGGCTGCTGAAGTCGACCATGACGTCGCAAGCCGCCTGCGCGGGCGCGGGGTCCTCGCCCTGGTCGACGGCGGCGGGGACGCGCACATCCAGATCGGGGGCGATGGCGGCGATCGCCCGGCCCATCCGTCCGCGGGATCCGTGCAACAAGATGGCCAGCGGC
>JBJKRV010000369.1:0-2654 GCA_046704465.1 Opitutaceae bacterium
TCGCCGTAGGTGAGCATGAATTCCGGATCGTCCCCCAGGTAACGGCGGATCCGCCGCACCCGCTCGGCCGTCGGCGACTCTGCACCGGTGTCCGCCAGGGTGATCCGCCAGTCCTCGCCGCCGGGCTCATCGTGAAAATCCACGGACGGCTGGCGCCCCGTCGTCACAGTCACGTCGCCGCCGTGCCAGCGATAGTTGCGGAAATACTCCTTGATGATCTCGCCGCGGTGGCCGAGGCACAGGACAAAGTCCCGGTGGCCGTGGTGGGCGTAGATCTTGAGGATGTGCCAGAGGATGGGCCGGCCGCCCACCGGCACCATCGGCTTGGGACGAAACTCGGTCTCCTCGCGGAGCCGGGTGCCCTTTCCACCGCAAAGGATCACGACTTTCATGGCGTGCAGCCCTGCTTACAACGGCGATGGGGCGCCGAGGCAAACTCTTAACTTTCGCCGGGGCGTCGCCACCCCAAAGCAAAACGACACTCGGACTGGAGGGGCGCGGTCGCCGGACCGCGCCTTGCGCTTGCCGCCGGCACGGGCGGCACGTTAGGGATAACGCGCCCCGCCAAACAGGTTGCTTCGATGACCGCCCGGATGATGCTTTTTGCCGCGGTGCTGCTGCCGGCCGCGCGCGCCGCGCCGGCCGTGGCGCTTTTCAACGGTCATGATCTGTCGGGCTGGACCGCCGTCGTGGATCCACGCCATCCGGCCGCCCGCACCTGGTCCGTGCGCGACGGCGTCATCGTCTGCACCGGCAAGCCCGCCGGGTACCTGCGCACCAAGGCGACCTTCGCCGACTTCCGGCTCCACGTGCAGTGGCGCTGGCCGGGGCGGCCCGGCAAAAGCGGCGTGTTCGTCGATGGCTCCGGGCCCGATCGGATCTGGCCGCGGTGCTACGAGGCCAATCTCCTGGTCGGCCGCACGGGCGAATTCCGCGCCAACGGTGGCGCCCGTTTCCAGGCCACGAGCCCGCCCGGCGAGAAATCCCGCCTGCGCCCGGGGGCCGACCGCGAACATCCGGCCGGAGCATGGAACGATCTCGACCTCGTGTGCCGCGGGCACCAGATCCGGCTCTACGTCAACGGCGTCCTCGAAAATCGCCTCGACCATGCCGTCCTGGGCTCGGGCTGGATCGCGCTGCAAAGCGAAGGGGCCCCGATCGAATTCCGCGCCATCACCCTGGAGCCGCTGCCTGCAACGAAGGCGGCGCCATGAAACCCATTGGTGGAGCCAGGCCGCTCCGCACGACGTACATTCGACTGTGGGGCGGGCTCGCCGAACCCCGCCACCGTCATTTTCGGGGCGACGATCGGCCGACTGGGTCGGCCGGCAGGGGTGCGGGATCGGATCAAATTCCCGCCAGGTGCAGCGAGAAAACCACGGCGGCCGCCACCAGGCAGTAGATCCCAAAATAGTGCCACCGCCCGCGCTCCAGCCACCGGGACAGCCAGGCCAGCGCGACCAGACCGGCCAGAAAGCTGAAGACCATGCCGAGCAGGCCCGGCAGGAACAGGTGTCCCAGGCTGCCGCCGCTGTGGGCGACCAGCACGTGCCGCACGGCCAGCACCCGCAGCGCTTCGCGCGCGATCGCCGCCCGGGTGATGATCACCGCCAGGGCGAAGCTGAACTCCTCGGCACGCGCCTTGTCCACCCCCAGGAGCAGGCCCATGGAGATGGTTCCGCCTGAGCGCGAGAAGCCCCGAAAGGGCAGGACGAGTCCCTGAATGGCTCCGATCCAGGCCGCCTCGCGCCAGCCCAGCGGCCGCGCCCCGGCCTGGCCCCGGCTGCGCAGCCCCGCGACCAGGATCAGCACGCCGCCAAAGACCAGCGCGGCCGTCATGAGCGAAAGGTTGCCGAAGATCATCTCGACTTGCGCGTGCGGCACGTGGCGCAGCACGACTTTCTCGATGAAGAGAATCAGCGGGTAGCCCACCAGCCCGGTGAGCAGCGTCGCATAGATCAGCAGCGCGGCGGCGCGCTTGAACGTCTCGGCCGAGGAGAAGAAGGCCCGCTTCCAGGGGGACCAAAAATAGGCGATCACCGCCAGCATGGTCCCGGTGTGCAGCATGACCAGCAGCAGGGTCATTTCCGGCCGCGTCGGGTCCAGCCCCATCAGTTTCTCCGCCACGATGACGTGGGCCGAACTGGAGACGGGCAGCAGTTCGGCCAGGCCCTGGATGACGGCGAGAATGAGGATGTGCAGGATGGTCATGGAGGCAGCAAGTCGCGCGCATCCTGCCGGCCGCCTCCGGGCTCGTCGAGCCCCGTTGTCGGGCCCGGCCCAGGGCCGGGGGCTGCGTTACGAAAAGGAAGTGGCCCCAATCCGTGACACGATCGCATCACGGATTGGGGCCGGAAGTAGAAGCGCCCAATCGAGTCGCCGCCGCGGCCGGCGGGGCAGACATTTCTCAGGTTTCCAAGCCTGGACCTTCCGGCCTTGCGGCCGGAAGGCTCTGCGGGCTTCCCCGTCCAGGAACCAGCCCCGGATCGAACTCCGCAGAAAGGCTCGGAAAGTCAGCGAGGCGGATAGAAGCAGGTCCGTGGATCCACGATCCAATCTGCGGCCCCCCGCAGGCTTGATCGTGGTGTATCGCGAGGTGCAGAAATGACGCTGGCGCCCCGCCGGCGTTACCAACGAACCGAGTTCATCCTCCC
>JBJKRV010000370.1:0-7169 GCA_046704465.1 Opitutaceae bacterium
GTCCGGTGCCTGCCCGAGGGGGGGGTGGTGCGAATGGATGGGAAGTCCGACTATTACCTGAACCGGTTCTCGCGGCGCCTGACGCGGGCCGACCGACTGACCGAGGCCGTGCTGGCCGCCCCGGGGCTCCTCGATAGCCTCGTGGAAACCGCCCCCGAGGATGCGGAAGCCCTGTGGAACGAGCTCATGGACTGCGCCGGGAGCATCGGCCAGCCGGAGCTCGCTGCCACCGTACGCGCCGTCTTCGAGGACGTCGGCACCGCCTTCAAGACGAGCCCCGCCGCGATCGCGATGCACCACGCCTACCGGCACGGCCTGCTCGAGCACACGGTGCACATGGCCCGCGCCGCCCGGGCGCTGCTGCCACTTTACCCCGAGGTCGATCCCGACCTGGCCCTCGCCGGCATCCTCCTGCACGACGTGGGCAAGGTGAGCGAATACGAGGGCACGCTGACCATCCAGCGCGGGCGCAAGGGCATCCTTCAGGGCCACGTCGTGCTCGGCTACCAGCTGGTCCGCAAAGCCGGCCTGCGCGCGAAACTCGATTCCGACCGGCTTGAGCGGCTCGAGCACATCATTCTGAGTCACCAAGGCGAGTTGGAATGGGGCGCCGCCGCCATGGCCGCCACGCCGGAGGCGGTGTTCGTGTCCCTGATCGACAACCTCGACGCCAAGATGGGTATGGTGCAGCGCGCGCTGCGCCAGGCTGCGGAAGGCGACGAATTCTCCGAGCGGCTGCCCGGGCTCAGCACCTCCCTGCTGCTGCGCAAGCCAGGGGTCTGAAGGTCAGCCGCCCAGGATTTCCACCTGGCTCAAGGTCACCGGCGTCGCCGCCCGGAGCGTGTTGTGGATTTCGGCCACGCGGTCGGCATCGTACATCAGGCGTCGCAGGTCCTCCTCCGGCGCCTTGGAGTTCACCCGGGCCCGGTAGGAGACAAAGCGCAGGGGTTCGCCCTCGGCACCACTTTCACCCTCCACCTCCACCTCCACGCTCTGGATCGCGATGCCGCGCTTCGCCGCCTCCCGGAAGACGTCATTGCAGTAACAGGTGGCAAGCGCCAGGAAGAGCAACTCGCCGCCATTGACGCTCGATCCCAGGCCGGCGGACTTGGGCGGTATGTTGATGGCGTGGGCATATTCGCCGGTGCGCAGAAAGACCCGATGGCTGCCGGCACCGCTTTGGACTCGTGCGCTGATCTTCATGGCGGGTTACCTCCAAATTCAGCGTACCCGAATCTCCCGCCGCCTGCAATGAGCCGATGCCCAAAAATCAACGAGGCTACGGATTCGGCGCCGTGAAGAGGCGTCTGTAGTCGCTCCATCTTGAATTCATGAGGTCGATCTTGTCCTTGAGCCGGGCCGGGAGGTCAGGGCCGACTTCATGGGGTTTCCGGACGCTCAACCTGCCGCGGATCGGAGCGGGCTTCAACCGGTTTCAGCCCAGCATCTGAATGATCCGCACGATCGGAAGAAACAGCGCCAGCACCACCGTTCCGACCACGACGGCCATGGCCACGATCATCGCCGGCTCGATCAGGCTCGTGAGGCTGCCGATGGCCGCGTCCACCTCGTCCTCATAAAGGTCCGCCAATCGCGCGAGCATCGCCGGCAGCGTGCCGGTTTCCTCCCCCACCTCGACCATGCCGGCCGCCACCGGCGGGAAAACCCCGGTGGCCTCCATTGGCACCCCCAAGCCCCTTCCCTCGCGCACAGCAATCCGCACCCGGTCGATCGCGCCGGCCATCGCCGGGCTGCTGCATGCTTCCTGCGTCAACTGCAGCGCGTCCAGGATCGGCACGCCGCTGGCCAACATCGCGCCCAACGACCGGCTGAAACGCGCCACTCCCGCTTTCAGACGCAGGGCGCCGAACAACGGAAGTCGGCGGAGCACGGCGTCCGCCAGTCGCGCTCCCGACGGCGTGCGTTGCAGACGGCGGCCACCCCAGGCCGCCAGCAGGACAACGCCGAGCAGGAGGAAGCCGTGATGTCCGATCAGCCGGCAGGCGGCGAGCACACCCTGCGTCAGCAAGGGCAACGGGGCGCCGTGGAGCAAGCTGGCGAAGATGGCCTCGAACCGCGGAACCACAAAGACAACCAGGGCGGCCACGACGCCCATCGCCACCACCATGATCACGAGCGGATAGGTCATCGCCGCGCGGACCCGCGTCCGGGTCCGCTCCGCCTTCTCCAGGTGTCGCGCCAGCCGGTCCAGGACCAGATCGAGAGCCCCGGTGCTCTCGCCGGCCCTCACCATTCCACGATAGAGGCGGTCGAACAGGTTCGGATGACGCGCCAGCCCGTCGCCCAGGGTGCCGCCCGCCCGGATCGCGTCGGCCAGACCGCTGAGAACCGCCTGCCACCGGGGATTGCGCTCCTGGCGCGCGAGCAGGTCGATTCCCCGGACCAGCGGCACTCCGGCGGTCAGCAGCACGGCAAGCTGGCGGGTGAAGACCGCCTGTTCCCGGGCGGTCGCCGCCCGACCGATCGACAGCCGGCGGCGGCCGGACATTGACCCCGGCGCGCCCGGAACGGCGACGTTTTTCGCCTTCGCCGGCTTCGGTTCGAGCAGCACCGGATACAACCCGCTGGCTCTCAGCTCTGCGGCCGCAGGCTCGGCCGCCCGGCTCTCTATGGATCCGCTGCGCCTCTTTCCGGTCGCAGCGTCAATGGCGGTATAGTTGAACGTTGGCATGGGGATTGACTGAAGCGGGCAATCGGTCGGCGGGTGACTGGTCGATCGGTCCTGGTTGGAGTCGGTTGCACGGGAGATCACGCGGAACCCGGGACGGAGCGGGCCGCGTCAAAAGCACCGGGCGAATTCCTCCAGGGTGGTTGCTCCGGACCGGACCGCCGCCAGGCCGGCGGTTCGGAGGGTCCGCATGCCGCGGCTGACTGCGAGGCGCTTGAGCTCGACCGCCGGGGCGTTTCGCATCACCAGTTCCCGCGCCGGCTCGTCGACCTCCAGCCACTCGAAGATCCCGAGGCGACCGCGGTAGCCGGTGCCGCCGCAGGCCGCGCAGCCGCGACCACGCCGAGCGTCGCGACTCAGCGTTCCCTCCGCCTCGAGGCCGATCGCGCCCAGGGTCGCCGGACTCGGCGTCTCGGCCTCGCCGCAATCGGGACACACGCATCGCACCAGGCGCTGCGCGAGGACGCCGGCCACGGTTGCACACAAAAGATAGGGCTCGACGCCAAGGTCGACCAGGCGAGTCATCGCGCCGGCTGTATCGCGGGTGTGCAGGGTGCTGAGCACCAGGTGCCCGGTCAACGCGGCGCGGATGGCGACCTGCGCGGTCTCCAGATCGCGAATTTCGCCCACCATCATCACGTCCGGGTCCTGCCGCAAAAACGAGCGCAACGCCGCGGCAAAGGTCAGTCCGATTCCGGCATTGACCGCGAGCTGCATGACCCCGTCGATCTCGTATTCCACCGGATCCTCCGCGGTCAGCACCTTCCGGTCCGGATCGTTGAGGATCCGCAGGCAGCTGTAGAGCGTGGTCGTCTTTCCCGATCCGGTCGGCCCCGTGACCAGCAGGATGCCATGGGGCCGGCCGATCACCCCGCGCACGCCGGCCTCGACGTCCGCGGTCATCCCCAGCTCCGACAGACCGAGCGGCGCGGCCGAACGGTCGAGCACCCGCAGCACGACGCTCTCACCCGCCTGCGTGGGGAGCGTCGAGATCCGCAGGTCCACGGTGCGACGGTCGAACGTCGCGCGGATCCGTCCGTCCTGCGGCAACCGGCGCTCCGCGATGTTCAATCCGGCCAGGACCTTCAGGCGGGAGATCACCGGCAGGGAGAGCGTTGGCGGCAGCGGCGCACGCTCGCGCAGCGCGCCGTCGACCCGGCAACGAACCCGAAACTCGCCCTCAAATGGCTCAAAATGCACGTCGCTCGCCCCTTCCCGCACCGCTTGCGCGAGAACCTCGTCCACCAGGTTGACCACGGGCGGCTGGGCCGCCAACCGCGCCAACTCATCGTCTCCGATCGCGCCCTGATGATCCTCCGCGGCGACCGGCGATGCACCGCGGTAATGTTGTTGCAGCAAGACTTCGATCTCGGCCGGATCGGCCACGACGAGGCGAACGTCGCGGCCCAGGGCGAACGCCAGCTCCGCCGCGCGGCCGCCACCGAACGGATCGACGACCAACAGGTCGATTGAGTGTGTCGTGGCGCGCCACGGCACGACACCGTACCGGCGCGCGACTCCGGCCGGCACCAGTCCAAGTAATGTCGGTTCGACCGTTGCCACGTCTCCGGCCCAAGCCAGTCCGAGCGCGTCGGCCACCGCCCGCAACAACGTGCGGCGGTCCGTCCAGCCCTCGTCCACGACCGCCGCCGCCAGGGGCCGGCCCGACGCCTGGCAACGCGCCTGCAACGACGCCAGCGGTTGCGCCGGCACCAGGTTGTGTGCGCGCAGCAGCGCGCCGATCGCCTGATCGCGACCTTCGAACATAGGGGATGAAATCTGGAAATACCGCCGCGCCCCGGACCGCCACGGACGACGGGAGCCAGGCTACAGGGCGCGCATCGCGTGCCCCATCTGCGAGAGCTTCTCGCGCACCGCCGTCGGATCCTGCGATTTTTCGACCGCCTCGTCGGCGCTGACCAACTCCCGGTTCACCAGGCTCATCAAATGCGTGTCCAGCGTGATCATGCCGAGCGCCGCCCCGGTCTGGATGTCGGAGTTGATCCGGAACGTCTTGTTCTCGCGGATCAACGAGGCGATGGACGTGGTGTTGATCATGATCTCGAGGGCCGCGATGCGACCGCCGCCGATCTTCTTGCACAGCACCTGGGAAATCACCGCCTGGATCGAGCTGGAGAGCTGGGTGCGGATCATGTCCTTCATGTTGGCCGGAAAGGCGTCGACGATGCGGTCGATCGTCTTGGCCGAGCCGTTCGTGTGCAGCGTGGCGAAGACAAGGTGTCCGGTTTCCGCGGCGCTGATGGCGGCCTCGATCGTTTCCAAGTCCCGCATTTCGCCCACCAGAATCACGTCCGGATCCTGCCGCAGCGCGCGGCGGATGGCCTCGGCGAAATTCGGCACGTCCACCCCGACCTCGCGCTGCGTCACGATGCAGCGCTTGTGGTTGTGGTAGTATTCGATCGGATCCTCGATCGTGATGATGTGACCCTCGCGATTCTCGTTGATGTAGTTGATCATCGAGGCGAGCGTGGTGCTCTTGCCGGAGCCGGTCGGCCCCGTGACGATGACCAACCCGCGGGGACGATAGAGGAGCTCCTTGATCTTGTCCGGCAGGCCGATCTCGCGGAGGCTGTACATCTTGTTGGGGATCTGCCGCAGCACGAGGCCGTAGTTGCCCTTGGCCTTGAGCACGCTCACGCGGAATCGCGCCTTGTCCTGGTAGGCGAAGCCGAAGTCCGTGCCGCCGTTGAGCTTCACCTGCTGGACATGCGCGTCCGGGGTGATTGACAACATGAGGTTCTCCGTGTCCTCCGGCGTCAGGTCGGGCCCGTCCACGGGAGTCATGCTTCCGCCCAGGCGCAAGGTCGGCGCCTGCCCCACCTGGAGATGCAGGTCCGAGGCATTCTGTTCGACGACGATCTCAAGCAGGTCGTTCATTTCGTAGCTCATGGGCATGTCTCCTTTCGGGGGCTTTGACCCGGGTTGGCCGCCCGACCCGGGCTGGAATCCAGCCGCCACCGTAACGGGGATTCGGCGCGCGTCATTCCCAAAAAATTCCGGGGGGCGGTTTTCATAAACCCTTCGCGTCGTCCACCGTGGCGGCGAGCACCTCGGCCATAGAGGTCAACCCGGCCACAGCCTTGCGCCGGCCGTCCTCCCGCAGGCTCACCCGGCCGCGGGACCGCGCCATGGCCCGCAGGCGCGCCGAACCGACGTTTTCGCCGATCGCGCGCTCCATCTCCTCATCGATCGTCAGGATCTCGAACAGACCGAGCCGTCCGAGAAAACCGGTGTGACCGCAGTCCGGGCAGCCCCGGGGCCGGCCTTGGCAGTGCGGACAGGGGCGCCGCACCAGCCGCTGCGCGATCACCGCCCGCAATGCGGAGGCCACCAGGAACGGCTTCACGCCGATGTCCACCAGCCGGGCGACTGCCTCCACGGCGTCGTTCGTATGCAGCGTGCTGAACACCAGGTGCCCGGTGAGCGCGGCGTTGACCGCGATGTCGGCGGTCTCCCGGTCGCGAATTTCACCCACCATGATGATGTTTGGCGCCTGGCGCAGCATGGCCCGCAGAGCCGCGGCAAAAGTCACGCCGGCGGCGTTACGCACCGACACCTGGTTGATTCCCGCGAGCCGATATTCCACGGGGTCCTCAACCGTGATGATCTTCCGATCGGCCCGGTTCAACCGCTGCAGGCACGCGTACAGCGTCGTCGTCTTGCCCGAGCCGGTGGGCCCCGTCACCAACACAATGCCGTCGTTCAACGCCAGCAGGCGGTCGACGGTCCGGAGGTCGTCCCCGCCCATGCCCAGTTCCGCCAGGCCGATCTGCAGGGATCCCGTGTCGAGGAGTCGCGCCACCACGCTTTCGCCGTGGACGGTGGGCAATGCCGACATCCTGAGGTCAAGGCTTCGCCCGCCCAGGCTGAGCCGGGCCCGCCCGTCCTGGGGCCGCCGCTTCTCCGCGATGCTCATGCCCGCAATGAGCTTCAGTCGTGAGATCACCGCCGGTCCCGATTCCGCCGGCGGTCCGGCCATCTCGTGGAGCGCGCCGTCAATCCGGCACCGCACGCGCAGGCGCCCATCCAACGGTTCGAAATGCACATCGGACGCCCGGCGCTCCCACGCGGCGCGCAACAAGTCCTCCACCATGCGGATCACGGGAGCCTCGACGGCGGCGGGCTCGGCGGCCGCCGGTGACGTGGCCTCGCGGGATTCGTAGTGACGCCGGATGGCGTCGCGAAGGCGGTCGACCGGCGCCACGGCGGTCTCGATCGCGCAGCCGGTGGCATGCGCCAGACCGTCGAGGGCTTCAAAATCGAACGGGTCGCCCACGGCGATCCGCAGGGTTGATCCTTCCCGCGAGAGCGGCAGGGCGTTGGCTCGCTCGGCCAACGCGCGCGGCAGCGCGGCCAGGGCCGCGGACGTCACTTCCGCCTTTTCCGGGTCGACCAACGGGAGACCCAGATGGTCCGCCAGGGCGGCGGCGAGCCTCGCCGCATCCAGCAACCCTTCGCG
>JBJKRV010000371.1:0-4718 GCA_046704465.1 Opitutaceae bacterium
CAACGGTTTCGTCAACGACCTCGTGCGCCAGTTCCCGATGGAATACTCGGTCGAGCTCAAGCGCCTGATCGACCTCGAAATGGAGGGCTCCGTCGGCTGAGCGCCGCCGCCGGCGTGCGCAGGGTTCGGGTGCCACCGAAAGACGCCAACGCTCCGGTCTGCCGCTCCCAAACCTCAGACTCCACACCTTACAACTCCCTGGAAATGCCCGCTCTTCCCGCCGTTCAAACCGCCGACACCAACGGCGATTTCACTCCCGAAGTCTTCGCCGCCGATCTCGCCGGCCTTGGGTCGCTGCCCGACTGGTGGCGCCAGTTCCAGCGCGAGGCCTGGGACCGATTCGCGGCCCTGCCGCTGCCCCAGCGCACCGACGAACTCTGGCGGTTCAGCACGGTCGGCGGCCTCAGGCTCGACGGCTACCGCCTGGCGCCAGCGGCCCGCAGCCACCGCTCGCTTCCGGTTCCGCCGTTTTCCGCCGCCGGCAGCCTCGTGTTCGTCGACAACCGGCTGGCGTCGACCGCGCCGCTGCCCGCCGACCTGCAGGCGAAGGGCGTCATCTTTTGCCCGATCGAGACGGCCATCGCCGAGCATCCCGATCTCTTCCGGCGCCACGTCCTGGCCCAGCCGGTGGGCCTCGGCGCGGAGAAATTCTCCGCGCTCAACGCCGCCCTCACGACCAGCGGAGCCTTCCTTTACGTGCCCAAGGGCGTGGAGATCGCCGCCCCGCTCGCGGCCGTGCATGTCCTCGACGCCGCGGGTGGCGCGGTCTTTCCCCACACCCTGGTGATTCTCGAGGACAATGCGAAGGCGACCCTGGTGGAGCATTTCCTCTCGGCGCAGGCGGTCGCCGGCCTGGCCGCCGGGGTGAATGACCTGCATGCCGGGCCCGGCTCCCAGCTCACCTATGTCGGCGTCCAGGACTGGTCGCGGGACACGCTGGCGTTTCAGCTCAACTCCACGGTCGTCCAGCGCGATGCGCGCGTGCTCTCGCTCAACGTGCACCTGGGCGGACGGCAGTCCCGGCACGAATCGCACAGCCGTCTGCAGGGACCCGGCGCCTTCAGCGAAATGCTGGCGCTCACGGTCGCCCGCGACTCGCAGGAATTCGACCAGCGCACGCTCCAGTCCCACCAGGCGCCCCACACCGGTTCGAACCTGCTCTACAAGTACGCCCTGTTTGACCGGGCGCGCACCATCTTTTCCGGCCTGATCATCGTCGATCCCGACGCCCAGAAGACGGACGCCTACCAAAGCAACCGCAACCTCCTGCTCAGCGACGAAGCCGAGGCCAATTCGCTGCCCGGCCTCGAGATCCAGGCCAACGACGTGCGCTGCACCCACGGCGCCACCAGCGGCCACGTGGACGACGAACAGATGTTTTATCTGGCGTCCCGCGGCATTCCGCCGGCGATCGCCCGCGAGTTGCTCATCTTCGGTTTCTTCGAGGAGGTGCTCGGCAAGCTCTCCGACGAGGAGCTCCGCACGGCCCTCCGCACCCTGATCGGCGCCAAATTCAAGCGGTGAATCCCGCCGCATACGCCCGGTTGTCCAACCCACCTCACTAGCCGGTCATCTTTTTGTCCTCCGCTCCCGCCGCGCGCTCCGGTAAAATTCCACCCATGTCCAAGGAACGCATCCTCTCCCGCGACGTCGTTGCGACGCAGATTCCCAGCGGCGCGCCCATCACTCTCGCCGCCGGCACCAAGGTGCATATCACCCAGACCCTGGGGGGCAGCTACACCGTGCTGATCGATTTCGGCCTCGCGCGCATCGACGGGCGCGATGCCGACGCGCTCGGCGAGAAGGCCGAAAGCGCCCCCGAGGCCGACGTCCCGGCCGGCGGGGCACCGGACCCCGAGCGGGTGTGGGACCAGCTCAAGAAGGTCTACGATCCGGAAATCCCCGTGAACATTGTCGACCTCGGCCTCGTTTACTCGATGGACATCGAGACCGGGCCGGAAGGCGGCCACCAGGTCAACGTTTCCATGACCCTCACCGCGCCCGGCTGCGGCATGGGCCCGGCCATCGCCGAGGATGCGCGCAGCAAGGTGATGCTGGTGCCCGGCGTCAGTTCCGCCGAAGTCCGCCTGGTCTGGGAGCCGCCGTGGAACCAGTCGATGATCTCCGAGGAAGGCAAGATGCGGCTGGGGCTGGTGTGAGGCGCGGCGCCCGGGGCATCGCCAATCGTTCGAGGCCACGGCCTCACGGGGTTTCCTCCGATCCCGCCGGCACGCCGTCGAGAGCATGCCTCACGGCGACCAGCATGCGTCGCGCATCGAACGGCTTGGAGAGGAAATACTCAATCCCGGCATCGCGCATCCGCTCGACCTGCGCATCCGCCTCAAGCGCACTGGCTGCGACGATCTTCACCGCCGGATCGATCTTCCGCAGCGCCGCCACGGCGGACGGACCGTCCATGATCGGCATGATCAGGTCGATCAATACGAGGTTGATCGTGTCGCGATGCTGGGCAAAAACCGCCAGCCCCTCCGCCCCGTCACCCGCCAAACGCACCCGGTAACCGGAAGCCTCGAGCGTCTGTCGGACGATGGTCCGGATGGAGATTTCGTCGTCGATCACCAGCACGCCTTCGCCCCGCCCCTGGGGCACGGGGGCCTCCTCCGCTCCGTCCGCGGCCGTGGGTTCGGAAGACGATGACGCCGGGAGATGCACGCGGAACGTCGAGCCGCGCCCCACTTCGCTGGACACGCTGACGAACCCGCCGTGGCTCCGGATGATGGCCAGCACGGTGGACAGGCCGATGCCCGTGCCCTTTCCCACCTCCTTCGTGGTGAAGAACGGCTCGAAAATCCGGTTTCTGACCTCGGGTGGCATTCCGGTGCCCGTGTCGGTCACCTCGATCACCACGTAGAATCCCGGCTTTGCGGCCGGCTCCATCGCCGCGTAATTTCCATCCACTTCCAGGTTCCGGGCGGCGAGCGTCAGGGCGCCCCCGTGCGGCATGGCGTCGCGCGCGTTGACGCACAGATTGAGCAGCACCTGGTGCAGTTGCGTCGGATCACCGGTCGCCGTCCAGATGCCGCGCGCGAGGCGTTTCTCGAAGCGGATATTCTTGGGAAACGCGGTTTCCACGAAGCGCTCGATGTCGCTTAACAGATGACGGATTTGTACCACGATCCGGTCGCCGTGAACGCCCCGGGCAAAGGCCAGCACCTGACGGACGAGGTCGGCACCGCGCCGGGCGCTCTGGGCCACGGTCTTGAGAATCGATTTCCCCGATTCGCTCCGAACCTCCAGCTCCAGAATCTCCGTCGACATCAGGATCGGCGCCAGCACGTTGTTGAGATCGTGCGCGATGCCTCCGGCCAGCGTCCCGATCGCCTCCATGCGTTGCGCCCGCAGAAACTGCTCCTCCAGCTGCTTGTTCTCCGTGATGTCCGCCGCCACCCCCACCATGCGCACGACCGCTCCATCCGGGCCACGCACCGGGAACGCCCGGTCCCGGATCCAGCGCATTGCTCCGTCCGGACGGATGATCCGGTAGGTTTCGTCGTACGCGCCCTCCGCCTGCCGGACCGCGGCTGTGTGCACCCGGGCGCGATCTTCCGCGTGGATCGCCTCAATCCAGGTGCGCGGCGACTGATAGAGTTCGTGCCGGGACCGGCCCCAGATCCTCTCATAGCCGGGGCTGATGTAGAGCATGCGGTTCTTCTCCACGTCGGTCATCCAGAACACCTCATTGATGCTCTCCACCACCTGACGGAAGCGCTCCTCGCTGGCCCTCAGGTCAGCCTCCGCCTTCCGCTGTGAACTGATGTCGCTGAACGAGGTCACCACCGACGTCAACCGGCCGGACCTGGTGTCAAACATCGGCTCCGTGTTCACCCGCAACCAGACGAGGCGGCCATCCGGATTGATATTTCCCAACACGACGTCGGTCTGAGGCTCGCCCGTGGCCAGCGTTCGTCCCGCCGGAAGCTCCTCCGGGGGAAAGACCGAACCGTCCTCGCGAATCGTGCGCCACGAGGCCAGATCGGGCCGACGTTTCATCTCGTCCGCGTCGAGGCCGAGGATCCTCTCGGCCGAGGGGTTGCAGGCGACCACCCGTCCCGCGGAATCGAACACCAGCACCCCCTCGCGCAGCGCCGTGATCGTCGAGGTATGCAGCAGTTCGCTTTGGCGGAGCGCCTCTTCATCCGCCTTCCGCCGGGTGAGGTCGTGCACCGTGCCCAGGATGTATTCGCGGTCGAGGCGCACCCAGGCCAGGCTGACCTCGACGGGAAACGTCGAACCGTCCTTTCGCCGCCGCAGGCTCTCAATGACGATCGCGTCCTCCTGTCTCAGACGGGCCACATTGTTCGCCAAGCCTTCCGGGGTCACGTTGACGTCGACCTCCATGACCGTGAGCTTCAGGAACTCCTCCCGGGTGTAGCCGAGGTCCCGGTGGGCGCGCAGGTTCGCATCGAGATAACGTCCCGTGCCGGGATCCACCACCTCGATTCCCTCGCCGGCATGATCGATCAACTCCCGGAACAGCCGCAGCGACGTCTCCGTCCTCCGGCGCTCGGTCACATCCACGGTGACGCTCACGAAATGAGTCACGACACCCGCGGCATCCGCGACCGGCGTGATCATCAACTCGGCGTCGTATAGCCGGCCATCCTTGCGCCGGTTGATCATCTCGCCGTGCCACGTGCGACCATCCAGCACGGTCTGCCACAAATGGGTGTAGAACTCCCGGCTGTGCCGTCCCGATT
>JBJKRV010000372.1:0-7745 GCA_046704465.1 Opitutaceae bacterium
CACGGGCGGAAGCCGCGGATTGGGGCGGGCCATCGCGCTGGCCCTCGGCGCCGCCGGCGCCGATGTTGCCGTGAATTTCCGGGCGAATCAATCGGCCGCGGACGACGTCGTGGCGGCCATCGTCCGCTCCGGCCGGCGCGCCGTGGCGGTGCAGGCCGACGTTTCCCGCCCCGATCAGGTCGAGGCGATGGTCGCGACGGTCGCCGGCCGCCTCGGCGAGGTCGGCATCCTGGTCAATAACGCCGGCGTCGCCCGGCCGCGGGCGGTCGGCGAGGTCGATCTGGAAACCTTCGACGAGGCGATCGCCGTCAACCTGCGCTCCGCCTTTCTCGTGACCCGGGCCGTGCTGCCCGGCATGCGCCGCGCGCGCTGGGGCCGCCTGATCTTCCTGTCGTCGACGGCCGCCAACCTCGGCGGCGTGGTCGGGCCGCACTACGCCGCGTCGAAGGCGGGCCTCGTCGGGCTCATGCACGCCTACGCCTCGCAACTCGTGAAAGACGGCATCACCGCCAACGCCATCGCCCCCGCCCTGGTCGAGACCGACATGGTCACGGACGATCTGAAGGCCCGGCCCGACCGCATTCCAGTCGGCCGGTTCGGCCGGCCGGAGGAGGTGGCCGACGTCGCCGTCATGCTCGCCGGCAACGCCTACCTCACCGGGCAGACGATCCAGGTAAACGGCGGCATTTATCCGACCTCCTGAGCGCGCCGGCGGCCGGTTCCGGCGCGCGGCGACGCCGATCGATCGGCCGTGGCGGAAGGTGCGCCCCGGTGCCGACCGACGCCGCCAGCCGCTCCGACGCGGGAACGGCAAATTCCGAGTTCTTCGCCAGCACGCATCCCGGCCGGCCCGGCACGCAGGCGGCCCCAAGGCGCAGGCAGAAGTCCCGGGCCTGGTCGAAATGGGGACACGAAAAGCTCATCGGCGGAAGCGCGCCTGCAGATTACACCGACCGACCGGCGCAGGCCTTGATGTCGCTCAAGCTCCGGGCTGATTGGCCGCGGCTCCCGGCCGCGCGGCTTTTGCCTTTTCTTCCCATCCATCCATGTTCCCTCCGATGACTTCCACCGCCGTTCCGCCCATCGATCCCGCCGTCCGCATCGGCCACGTCCACCTGAAGGTCGCCGATCTGCAGCGGGCGCTCGATTTCTACTGCGGCGTGCTCGGGTTCCAGCTCATGCAGCGCTTCGGGCCGCAGGCCGCGTTCGTCTCGGCCGGCGGCTACCACCATCACCTCGGACTCAACACCTGGGAGAGCCGCGGCGGGAGTCCGCCGCCGCCGGGCACGACCGGGCTCTTCCACGTGGCCATCCTCTACCCCACCCGCGCGAAGCTCGCCGACGCCCTGCGGCGCCTCCAGCGCGCGGGCGTGCCGCTCGAGGGCGCGGTCGATCACGGCGTCAGCGAGGCGCTCTACCTGCGCGATCCGGACGACAACGGCGTCGAGCTGTACCGGGACCGGCCCCGCGAGCAATGGCCGCGCGATCCGGACGGCGGTGTCGCGATGTACACCCGCCCCCTCGACCTCGACGGTTTGCTGGCCGCGGTCGATTGAGGCACGGGCGGGAGCAGGCGGACGAAGACAGCCATCTGTCAGCGAACGAGTGGTCGCCCGCGAGCGGGCTTCCTACCGATGCCGGTTTCGGAACTGTGCACGCGAAGAAAGGTCGCCCGCCCTGCTAGAACAGGAACTGGAAGCGCATGGGCGGCGCCTTCTCCAGCCCGTGAAACCACGCCCGAGACGGCGCCGGAACCGCCGCCGTCGCGCCCGCGGCGTCGCGGCCGTTCGGCGAACCGGCACGCGGCCCACCTCCGCCGAGCCGGACGCCCAAAGCCCGCAGGGCGGCGAGAAGCGTCGTGCGCTCACGCTCGAACTCGCCCGCGGGTTGGTCGGGCGCCTTCGCCAGCGCGAGTGCGACGAACGATCCGCCGGACGGCAGGGCGGCGACCCGCAATGGCACCAGCAGGCCCGTGCGCCCCATCCCCGGATCGAGACGCAGGTCGATCACCCCGGACCGGGCGTCGGACTCCATGGCGCACCAGAGATCGCCGAGGCTGGTCAACGCCCGCCAGCGTCCCTGCGCCGGCCTCAGGCGCTCGCAGAACGGCGCCGACCAGCGCGGCAGTGCCTCGATATCGGCGAGCAGTCGAAAAACTCTGGGCGCCGCGGCGTCCAGACGGACTGCCGTGACAAAAAGATCGGAGTCGGACCGGTCGGCTTCGGCTCGACCGGCGCCGGGAAGACGGCCCGGCCCGGGCGAAGCGAGACGATGAGTTGGTGGAAGGTGATCGGCGAACATGGCGATGGGTGGTTGAGGAACCTTGGTGGTCTCGGGTGGTGGGCGACGCCGCGCTGACGCGGCGCGCCCGGTGATGGGTGAGAGGACAACAACGTTGATGGCGTCGGCCGTGCCGGCAGTGCGCGCCGGCGCGGGTCAGGACGACGGCTTCCGCCGGTGGATGGCCACCGAGTTGCCGTCCGGGTCGCAGACAATCGCGAGGCGACAGCCGCCCGTGTCGACCGGCTCGACCGTGAATTTCACGCCGGCGGCGCGCATCGCGGCCAGGGCGCCGTCGAAGTCGGCCACCTCGAAGGCAATCACCGGCCCGTCCGTGGACGGCTTCCAGGTGGGCCACATGTCGGAGATGGCAAGCGTGGCCGGGCCGACGTCGTACTCGATCCAGTGCCTGCCGTTGTTCTCGAAGTCGGCGGTGGGCGCGAGGTGCAGCAGGCCCTCGTAGAAGGCCCGCGAGCGGGCCGTGTCGGTGACCGGATATCCGGTGAAGGCGATTTCGTTGATCTTGATCATGGCGGTCAGGGGGAAGATGAAGGTTGGCCGACGGTTCAAGCCTGCATCGAGTGAAGCGCCAGGCGGTTGCCCTCGGTGTCGGCAAACACCTCACGGAAGCCGTGCGGGCCGATCGGGTGTTTCGCCTCCAGCACCCGCCCGCCCTGCCGCGACGCGACCTGGATGGCCTCGTCGAGCCGGCCCTCGACGCTCAGGTAGACCAGCGGCCCCGTGGACGACGGCGCGTTGTCCTTCGCAACGACGAGGCAGCCGGCCACCACGCCCTCGCTCCAGGGGAGCAGTCCGTAATCGACGCCCGGTTCCGCGGTCTGGCGCGGGACAGGGGCGCCCAGGAGCGCCGAGTAGAAGCCGACCGCGCGGTCGAGGTCGGTGACGGGAATATCGGTCCAACAGATCGTGTGTTTCATGGTTGATGGATAGGCAGTGCGTTTTCGGTGCGGCCGGGCCGGCCGGATTCAAAGGGCGAGCTCGACGTATTCCGCGAGGTCCGCCTCGATGTGCAGGCGCTCGAAGAAGGCCCGCGGATCGAAGCCGGCGGCGCGGGAACGGGTGCCGATCCCCTCCCGGGCCGCCGCCATCGCCCGGGCATCCTCCCAAACCGCGATCGTCACGAAATTGAACATCCCCGGGCCGCCGGTCTGCTGCAGCACGCGGTGCCGGATGAAACCCGGCTGCTCGCGCAGCATGCGGTCCACTTCGCGCACCCGCGCCAGAAACTCCGCTTCGGCGGATTCCGGCACGCCAAACTTGTCGATGCGGTAGATGTGTTGGGAGTCCTGCATGGGATGGCGGAGGCGGTTGGAAGGAAATCGAGCGAACGCCCGCACTCTATCAGCCCCTCCTGACAGCCCTATGTCAGGAGGTCTTTCCGCCCATCCCAAGTGCCTGCCGCCCGGGCGCTTGGAACAGTTATTTTCGCGGCAAATTCCAGCCGGAGACGGCCGGATTCCCGGCTCGCCGACCACGCCGCCCTAATGGTGCCGGCGCGCGACTTCGTCGGCCGCCTTCACGACCAATTCGCGCAGCCTCGGCGGATCGAGCGCCTCGGCGTCGGAGCCGAACGAGAGCAGCCAGCCGGCCAGCCATTCGAGCGAGAAGGTGGTGAACGAGAACTCCCCGCCGCCGTTGCGTTTCAGCTCCTCGGTCATCGTCACCATGCTACCGCGGCGCGCACGGTCCTGGGCCCGGCGGGCGAACCAGACGCGCACCGGAAGCATGTCCCCGCTCGGCACATTGTGCTCGAGATGCTTGCGCAGCGAGAAGTCCGGGCGGGCGGGAAATACCTCTCCGAGCAGCTCGAGGCGGCGGATGCGATCGAGGCGAAACTCCCGGTAGTCGCGGCGCAGGCGACACCACGCCACCAGGTACCAGCCGCCGCGATAATAGACCACCCCCAGCGGCTCGACGTCGCGCTGCGTGTCCTCGTCCCGGTCGCGGCCGTGGTAGGTCATGCGCAGCACCCGGCGCTGCACCGTGCCCTGCTGCACGATCAACAGCCGCGGCGGAGCCGCCGGGATCGGCCCGCCGCCGCCCGGCGTCTCCATTATGACGGTGCGCTGCGCCAGGCGCTCGACGTGCTCCTGGCGGTCGCGCGGGAGCACGGCGCGAAGTTTTTCCAGCGCCGTGGTCATGGGGGCGTCCAGCGACGGATCCGTGAACCGGCGGACCATTTCGCCGCCGACGAACAGCGCCGAGGCCTCGTCTGCCGTGAACATGACGGGCGGCAGGTGATACCCCTTCATCAGGCTGTAGCCGACGCCCGGTTCCCCGGCGAGCGGCACCCCGGCCTCGCTCAGCGCCGCGATGTCCCGGTAGACGGTCCGCTCGCTGATCTCGAAGTGGCCGGCCAGTTCGGCCCCTCGGACCAGCCGCCGCCCCTGCAGGTACATCACAATCGCCACCAGCCGGTCGATCCGGTTCATGGCGACGGTTCTACGGCCCCGGGCGGCGACGACAAGCCCATCGCACGGCCGCACCGGCCACGGCCTGATGTCGGCGGCCCTTTTCGACGCCGTTCGGGGTCGGTGTCGGTGCCGCCGTGGAAATGCGTGCGGCTCCTCCGACGCGCCGGTCAATACGCCACGGTGAACCGGCGGCGGATGTGCTGCGGTTTCTCCACCTCGTCCAGCACGGCCGCGGCAAAATCCTCGGCCGAGATCCGGCTCGCGCCGGCCGCATCCGTGAGCAGCTGGTCACCGCCAATCCGAAAGCCGCCGGTCCGCTTGCCCGGCTCGATGATCGCCGGCGGGCTCGCGACCGTCCATTCGAGCGTGGTGTTCTGGCGGAGCAGGCGCAGCGCGTCGCGATGGGCCGAAGCGGCCTCCTCGTAGGCCACGGGAAACTGGGGCGTCTGCAGCAACAGCAACCCGGGCGCCACCTCGAGGCTGCCGGCGCCGCCCACCACCACGAGCCGGGTCACGCGGGCGCGGGTCAGGCCCTCGATCAGCGCCCGGACCGAACCCAGGATGATGTCGGCGGTGGGACCGACGGCGCTCAGCACCGCATCGTGCCCTGTCACCGCCGCGGCCACGCTCACCGGATCCAGGACATTGCCGCGGATGGGGATGATGCGCGCGGCGGGCGGCGGGCGGCTCTGCGAATTCCGCCGCGAAATCGTGGTCACCGCATGGCCGCGCTGCAGGGCCTCCGCGAGCAGCCGCCGGCCAACCATGCCCCGGGCCCCGAAAAGCGCGAGTTTCATGCGAAAAAATCGCCTTGATCGCGCGATTTGCAACTCCCCGGGGCATCAGACGAGGGGCCGGTGACACGCGACTGGAATTGCGCCGCCGCCTGTGGTAGGCAGACGCTGCACGCCGACGCCATGACCACCTCACCCCCCGACAACCTGGAGTCGCTGGACCGGGCGATGCGCCTGTCCAATCTGCGCCGCGAGCTCGAAGTGAAGTCGTTCTACCACGTGGCGCTCGCCGCCGAGCAGACGCTCGCGGCGCGCGAGACGGAGCGGCTGGCCGAAGCCAAGCGGCGGCTGATCGACGACGTAGTGGTCGTCGCGCCGCTGGCGGCCCACGTCGTGCGCGGTTCCTCGATCGAGTGCTCGCTGGCGGACGATGCCTTCGCCTGCCACGGACCGGCCACGTGTTTCCGGGTCCACGAACTGCTGCGCAAGACCCGGTCGCATCCGGAGGCCCGGATCGTGTTGAACGGCGAACCGATGGCCCGCGAACAACTGCTGGCGCAATACCGGATGCTGGTGCCCAATTCCAACCTCGAGCCGGTGTCCCGTTACTCGCCGTACACCCTGCCGCGGATCCTGGTGGCGGGCCTGCTGGGCGGCGTCATCGCCGGGGCCTGGGCGGGGCGCGGCGAAACACCGGAAACCTGGCTCGACCCCCGGGCGGCGGTGATGGGCGCGGGGCTGGTGCTGGTGATCATGACGCTGCTGGGGCAGTTCGCCCTGAGCCGGAACATCCTCAAGACGGCGCCCTGGAACGCGGCGTTGTACAACGACGTCAACCTGACGCTCTACCGGCGCGACCCGTCCCTGCTCTACCTGGCGCGCCGGGAGTACGTGGAGCGCAACCAATTCATCAAGGGCGGGCTCAACGGCCGGCGCTATCATGAACGCGCCCGCGCCATCGAGAGCGGCGCCTACGTGGAAGTGCTCCAGCGCCGGCGGCGGGAATTTCTGGCCCGGTCCGGAAACTGATCACGCCGTGGGCCGGCCGGCGTCGGCCCAGGCGTCGGACGCGGTCGCACTGCGCCAATTCCTGCGATTGAGCGCGCCCGGCCGCCGTCGCCCTTCGGGCTATGGCGCCGAGCGAGGTCGCGCTCCACCCACGACCTTCCGAACCCTGGCTCCGACTCGCGTCCCGAATCAACCTCACAGGTGGAACCCGCTCGTGAGCGGGTTCTTTCGTCCGCGGCCCGCCGGACGTTCGGATCTCCCGCCGCTCAGGCGGTGGCGTTCAGGACGGATCCGGAACTGTTGTCGTTGTCGCCGTCGGAGTCGGTCCCGGAGGTCGCCGACGTGCTGCTGCTGTTGCTCAAATCCGCAGCGTTGAGGTGGTGGTGGCCGTGACCGTGGCGGACGGACTGGGCCACCTGTTGGAGGGCGGCAAAGGCCTGTTGGGCGCCGGTCAGGTCGCCGGATTTCAGCGCCGTGGCCAGGTTGCCCAACGCGCTCGAGAACGGGTCGTTGCCGTTGTTCAGGGTCTGCGCGATCATCGGCGAGTCCTTCTGGAGCGCGGTGAAGGCCTGCTGGGCGCCGGTCAGGTCGCCCGACTGGAGGGCGTTGGCCAGGTCGTTGAAATCCTGCCGGACCTGCTTGAATCGTGACGGCTGCAGACCGGTGGTGGAGTACGCGTTGGTACCCGATGAGATGGCGTCAATGGACATGATTGAGGGGCTTCCAGGCGGAAGCGACGGTCGTTGAGATGACTGAGGTCTGATTGAAGCCGGAATTTCCCGCTATCGGCGCATTTGGCCGCCACTTGAGGAAAACCTGCGGGTTGCGCCCACGGACGGCCAACTCATACATGAACGAATGCCCACCGCACCCGCCGGCTGTCCCTGGCCCACCACCCCGCTCTACGTTGCCTATCACGACGAGGAATGGGGGGTGCCGCAGCACGACGACCGGCGCCTGCTCGAAGCCCTGATCCTGGACGGCGCGCAGGCGGGGCTGAGCTGGCTGACCATCCTCAACAAGCGGGAAAACTACCGGCGCGCCTTCGACGGCTTCGACGCGGAAAAGATCGCCCGCTACGGATCGCGCAAGGTGGAGGCGCTCCTGGCCGATCCCGGCATCGTGCGCAACCGCCTGAAGATCGCCGCGGCCGTCCGCAACGCCCGCGCCTATCTGGCCGTGCGGGAGGAGTGCGGCACCTTCGACCGCTACCTGTGGTCGTTCGTGGGCGGCCGCCCGATCGTGAACCGATGGCGCAGTCCGCGGCAGGTGCCCGCCGTCACCGCGG
>JBJKRV010000373.1:0-7063 GCA_046704465.1 Opitutaceae bacterium
CCGCCCCGTCCGCCGCCCGCAGGCGCCCCTGCACCCGGTCGCGCATCTGGGCGACCAGCCGGGCCCGGTTCTCCTTGAGGACACGCTCGTCGAGCGCCCGGAATTCCGCCACGCGTTCCTCATGCGTCGCCGCGTTGAACGTGGCCAGGACCGGGCGCGCGCGCAGGCAGACCGCCAGCCACTGCGCATAGAAGGCCCGCAGAAAGCTCCGCTCCAGGTCGGGGAACGAGACGCGCCCCTCCATTGCCGCGGGCACGAGCGGGCCCGCGAGCGTGGCCGCGGCGTTCTGGCGGCCCGCCTCGAAGCCGGCCCAGCGCGGCGCCAGTCCGGTGGTCCGGGCCACGACATCGATCCGGCTGGCGATCACCGGGAAGGTCGCATCCTCCAGCGTTCGCGCGGGCCATCCCACCGCGGCGGCAAACCGTTTGAGCTCGATGCGCCGTTGCGCGGCGGCCGCCACCAACCCGCGCAATGCGGTCACATCCGGGGCGGGCGCGGTTCCAACCTCGGCCGCCCGCGCGATGGCCAGCTGTTGCCGCAGGCAAAAGGCGCGGAATTCCACCACCCAATCCATGTAGCGCTCGATCCGATCCCAATCCGAACGCTCCCCCCGCCAAAGCGACCCGAACAGGGCCCGGCCGGTCGCGTCCTCGGCGCGGAGCGCCGCACATCCCTGGCGCCACTGGTCCACGAGTCTCAGGTCCTCCGCCTGTTCCGCCAGCGGCTTGACGTAATCGGGGCGGCGGTACCGCCGCCACCGGTGGCGGACGCCGCGAAATCGCCGGTGGCGGAAGGCGAGCCAGGGGCCAACCCGGGCCAGCCGTTCCTCGATGAAGGCGATGTCCCCCGCGTGGTCCCGGTCCAGCGCGTCCTCGGTGAACCAGCCCAGCAGGCGCCCGCGCCACCGGGTCAGTTCCCGGCCCCGGGCGACCAGCGCCAGCGCCTCCGGCGGCGGCTGGTTCCAGGCTTCGCTCTGCAGCACCGGCAGCGGCGGGCCGGGCGACCGCACCAGCAGGTCGGCGAAGGCGGTCGCGTGCTCCAGGTCGGCAAACCGGAGCAGCCGCGGCAGACCGAAGGCCTCCCCCACCGCCAGCGCGTCCGCCTGCAGCGCGTTGACCGCCCGCGCGAGTTCCGGGCCGATCTCGGCGATCTCCTCCAGCTCCGTGGGCAGATAAAGAATCTTGGTGGCCTCGCGCCACGGGTGATCGGCCGGCGAGCCGATCTCGTTCGCCGCCCCGGCCAGAGCCCGCAGGGCGTGCACCGCCTCGTCGAGCTCCAGTTCCGTGACCGTGTCCACCGGCCCGGCGTAGGGCAGACGGGGCGCGCCGATAACCTTGCCGAACTCGCCATAGACGCGGAAGGGCGTCTGGCCGAGCGCGCCGAACGGGGTGTGCACCGCGCGCACATAATCCGCGAGCGCCGCCCGCGCCCGCGGCAGATGCTCGCCGGCAAAGCCGGGGGTCTCCACCGGCTGCAGGGAGGCGTCCAGGGCCTCGCCGATCTGCTGGAGCACGGCCCGCTTGTTGGCACGGGCGGCGTGCAATTCCAGGCAGAACTCGCCCAGACCCGCCGCCACCAGCCGGCTGTGCACCACGGACAGGGCGGCCTGCTTCTCCGCCACAAACAACACCGACTTGCCCGCCGCCAGCGCGGTGGCAATGAGGTTGGTGATCGTCTGGGATTTCCCCGTCCCCGGCGGACCCTGGATCACCAGATCATGGTCGCGGGCAACCGCCGCGATGGCCCGCAACTGGCTCGCGTCCGCGTCCACCACCTGAAACGTGGCCTCGGGCGGAAAATCGCGGTCCAGTTCCAGCTGGCGGACGTCCGGCGGCAGGCCGATGAGTTCGCTGCCCTCCCGGGTCGCAAGCTGGCGCACGAGGCGATGCGCGGCCGCCGCCGTTGCGTGCGTGTCGAGGTCCCGGTACATGACCAGCTTTTGGAACGAGAAGAGGGCGAGGAAGACGTCATTCTTGAGCGCCCACTCCCGCTGGCCCGCCAGCCGCTCGATCACCTCGACGAAATAACTCTGCAGGTCGTAGGTCTCGTCGATCATGTCCGCGCCGGGGAGCTCGGGCAGCGTCAGCCCGTGATTCCGGCGCAGCAGCTCGACCAGGGCGGGATTGGCGAGCGGTTCGTCGTCGGCCGGCGCGAGCTGGTAGCCGGCCCGGGCCGACTTGCGTGTGAGCGTGACCGGCACCATCACCAGGGGGGCCTTCAACACCTCCGCCTCGTCAGGCGACTCCTGGTAATAGAGCATGCCGAGCGTCAGAAACAGCGTGTTGACGCCCTGCTCGTCGATCGTGGTGCGGGCCAGCTCGTCGATGCGCCGCAGCGACTTGTCCAGGGCTTCCGGCGTGCTCGCGGTTTGCAGCCATTCGTCCGACGGCCGATCGTGGTGGGCGGAGACATCGTAGGGCACGAAGTCGACCCCGAGCCCCTTGATGTCCTCGGTGTCAAAGACGTCGTCCGCATCGGAAGGGGCCGTCGCCCGGCCCGCCGGCAGGTCGGCGGCGCGGAATTTCATCGTCTGCTCGCGCAGGTGGATCCGGCGGAAGATCTCACCCGGCTGGGCCTCGACCACCGCCACGGTCGACACGCGCGTGGGCCGAAAATCGAGCGCCCGGTTGCGACGGGTCAGGTCGAGCAACTTGCGTTTCCAATCGCCCACCATCGTCGCGAGCTGCGCTTCGCGTCCGCGTGGGTCGGGGGTGTCGGCCGGCAAGGCAGGGGATTGCATAGGAAAGCCCGCGGCATGGTAGCGGCGCGACGCAAAATGTTTCCTGCAAATCGACGGCGGTCGCCTAAGGCACGCGCCGGGAGCATACTTGCCCGGCTTTTTCTCCGGTCTGACCGGCACCCCGGCTTGCGCGAAACCGCGGATTGCGTTCCCTTCGGCACCAGTGGATGCCTACGAACGCGCCCGGGAGCTGGTCGACGCGGCCCATGCCGCCGACCCCGGCCGCAGCGCCGACGGCCGTCCCGCCGAGCTCGCCTATGCGGAGCGCATGGAATTCTGGGTGACGCGGCTCGTGCCCGGAGCGTCCGCGCTCCTGCGCCTGGCGTCGCGGTGCCAGCATCTCGAACGCTGGCGGGTGCCGCGGTCGGCGTATTCCGCCGATCGCGCGGGCTACCTCGCGTGGCGCAAATCCCTCTACTCACTCCAGGCGGAGCGGGCCCGCGCCCTGTTGCTGGAGGGCGGCGTGCCCGCGGCCGAGGCTGACGACGTCGCCGTCTGGGTGTCCAAGACAGGGTTGAAGACGAATCCAGGCACCCAGGCGTTGGAGGATGCCGCCTGCCTCGTCTTTCTGGAGGGCGAACTCGCGGCGTTCGCCGCCAAGCATGCCGACTACCCGCCCCCAAAGCTGGCGGCGATCCTGGGCCAGACCTGGCGGAAGATGAGCGTCCCCGCCCGTGAATTGGCCCGCGGGCTGCCGTTCCCGGAATCCGTGGCCGAGCTGATGCGCAATCTCATGGATCCCCGGTAGCGTTCGGCCTGTCGACCACCATCCACATGCGCAAATATCTACGTCTCACTGCCATTGGTCTCCCGATCGTCCTCGTCGTCATCCAGTTCATCCGCCCGAAACGAAACCTGGGAGTGGCCGACGGCCCCGAAGAGATCAGCCACATCTACGCCGTGCCCGCCAACGTGCATCAACTCCTGATCAACGCCTGCTACAACTGCCACTCCAACCACACCAAGTACCCCTGGTACGCGGACGTGCAGCCGGTCGGATGGTGGCTCGCCGACCACGTGGATTCCGGCAAGCGCCATGTCAATTTCTCGGAGTTCGGCAAGTACGGGCCCCACGAGGCGGCGCGCCGCCTCGACTCGATCGCCAACCATGTCGACGAGCACGACATGCCGCTCACCAGCTACATGTGGATGCATCCCAAGGCGCGGCTGACCTCGAAGCAGCGGGATGAGATCGTCAAGTGGGCGGAAAATCTGCACGATCATCTCGACCCCGATTGAACCCATGCCCCGGCCGCCCGACACCTTCCGCACGGATCGTCTGCTGGCGCGCCGGCCGCGGGTGGAGGACGCGGAAGCGGTGTTCGCAGCCTACGCTTCGGACCCGGAGGTCACCCGCTTTCTCTCGTGGCGATGCTACACCGCGCTGGAGCCGCTGCGACAATTCCTGCGTCAGACCATCGTCACCTGGGAGACGGATGACGGGGGACATTATGCGTGGCTGCTGTGCCGGCATGGCAACGACACGCCCATCGGATCCATCGGCGTCGGACTGGGCCTCCATGGCGCCGCGGTCGGCTACGTGCTTGGGCGGCCTCATTGGGGGCGCGGCCTGATGACGGAAGCGCTGCGTTACGTCGCAGCCTGGGCGCTGGCCCAACCGCCGCTTTTCCGGGTCTGGGCCTTCTGCGATACGGAAAACCTGGCTTCGGCCCGGGTGATGGAAAAGGCCGGCCTGGCTTTTGAGGGTCGACTGCGCCGCTGGCACGTCTGCCCCACGATCGGGCCGGAACCGCGGGATTGCTTCATCTACGCAAGGGTCCGCTGAGACTTTGCGGTGAGTGGCAAAGCGGTTCCTTTCGCGCACCACGCCGGACGGTCGCACCGGTTACGGCCCGGGTGGCAATTTTCCCACCTATATTCCCCGGCCGGCCGCAACCCGCCGTGCGCCCTCCCGTCATGACCGCCATTCGACCGCCACGATCATGAAAGACAAAGCCACTCTCCTGTTCCTCACCCTCATCACCTACGCCGGCATTGTCGCCTGCCTTCTCACGCTCACGCCACTGGGCGCGCCCGGTCCCGATACCGCCGTCGCGATCAAAGACGCGTCACCGCGAGAAGCCGCCGCCGGCGCGGTCTTCCGTCACTACCCGGGGCACCGCCATCCGGACCGCCGGCCTGAAGCCGGACCAACCCGGGTTTCCTGAGCCCGGTCCAGGGAAGGCGGCGCCGCAAGGCGCACAAAGCGGACCACGGAGCCGCACCAGAAGCGTCCCTGTGGCCCACTGTGAATAGTTTTCATCCTACCGGCGTTGGCAGGTGGGTTGCTGTAGCTGGCCGTTGTGAACGCGGATCGCCCGTTCGGGAACCGCGCGCACCGATACCATCAAACAGCAAGCAACTCACCCATGAAGAAGATCCTCCCCTTGGCCGCCGTGGTGGCCATTCTCGGAACCGCCTCGGTCCGCGCACAAATCAAGGTCAGTGATGCCCTTACCGTCAGCGGATGGGCGACCGGCTCCTATCAGTATACCAAACCGAAGCCGGGGACGTGGACCGACTCCCTGAACGTTGATGGCGCCATGCTTAGCGCCGTGGCAACCCCGACCAAGGGGGTGACCACGACCTTCAGCATGCTGTACCGCCCCTCCGCCGAGGGCGGGGTCAGCCCGGGCGGCAGCGAGGTGACCCTGCTGGACGCCTACGTCAGTTACGACGCCGGCGGCGGTGTGACGCTCTCGGCCGGGAAATTCCTGAGCTACCTCGGCTACGAGTCCTTCTACTTCATCAGCGACAACATGATCACGCTGGCCAACCAGCAGTTCCTCGCGCCGATCCCCGGTTACCATGAGGGCGTCAAACTCGACTTCGCGCCGGACAAGACCGAAACCATGGGGTTTGCCGTCGTCGACTCCCTCTTCCCCAAGCTTGGCTATGCGGCCACCGAGGGAGACGGCGAATTCAAGCACAACGGCGGGTTCGAGGCCTATTACACCTATACCGGCCTGCCGAACCTCACGGTTTGGGCGGGCGTCGGCTACCAGACCAAGACCATGCCGGGCACCGACGGCAGTGGCGTGATCGCCCCAGGCGGGAGCGCCATCACGGTGGCGGACATCTGGGCCACCTACCAGATCAACTCGGCCTCGAGCGTCGCCGCCGAGGAAATCTACAAGGACGGCGGCATCGGCAACAAGGGCTCCAACTGGCTCTTCTACTACCAGTACAACTTCACCAGCAAGCTCTCGAGCTGGTTCTGCGTGAGCGGCGAAAACGTCAGCGACGGCGGCCCGAGCTACACCAAGTACAGCATCAGCCCGACGTACGCCCTCAACAACAACCTCTCGGTCCGCGCCCAGTACTCCTACACGAAGTACTCCAACTACACCGAGAACAGCGCCAACTTCGTCGGCGCCGAGGTCCTCTTCAAGTTCTGAGTCTCGCCTGACCGCGGCGCGCCCGACCCGCTTCCGCCGGCCGAACCCCGCGCCACTCCGTGCGGGGTTCTGTCGTCAGGGCTGCGGGCTGAAACCGGCACCGCCCCCCAGCATTCCCCTCCCTAAAACCAATCCAACATCATGCTCAAACGCCTCTCCCTCATTCTCGCGGCCGGCACGTTCTTCGCCGCCGCCTTTGCCCCCTGCATGCGCGCCCAGGAAAAGATCGTCAAGGTCGGCGTGCTCCACTCCCTCAGCGGCACGATGGCCATCAGCGAGACCTCGCTGCGCGACATGCTGCTGTTCGCCTTCGATGAAATCAACGCCCACGGCGGCGTCATGGGCTACAAGATCAAGCCCATCGTCGTGGACGGAGCCTCCAACTGGCCGCTTTTCGCCGAGAAGGCCAAACAGCTCCTCGAACAGGACAAGGTGGCCGTGGTGTTCGGCTGCTGGACCTCGGTGAGCCGGAAATCCGTGCTGCCGGTGTTCGAAAAGGATGACGGCATGCTCTTCTACCCGGTGCAGTTCGAGGGAGAGGAGCAGTCGAAGAACATCTTCTACACGGCCGAGGCCGTGAATCAGCAGGCGATTCCGGCGGTCGATTACCTGCTCGATCAGGGCATCAAGAAATTCTACCTCCTCGGCACGGATTACGTCTACCCGCAGACCACAAATCTCATCCTGTTCAAGTACCTGCAGACGAAGGGTATCCCAATTGAAAACATCGGCGGCGGCCTGCACCGCGATGCCTCCGGCAAGGTCATCTCGGCCGGCAAATACGTGCCCTTCGGGTACACCGACTTCCAGCAGATCGTGTCCGAGATCAAGCAGTTCGCCGCCAGCGGCGACGCCTGCGTGATCAACACGATCAACGGCGACTCCAACGTGCCGTTCTTCAAGGAAATCGTGGCGGCGGGCCTCA
>JBJKRV010000374.1:0-4906 GCA_046704465.1 Opitutaceae bacterium
GCCTGAAGGGCGGCCACCTTGTCGGGATTGTTGGTCAGCACGATGAACGCCGCCCCGATCCCCAGCAGGTGGCAGATATCCGAGATGTTCGCGTACTGCCGGTGGTCCTTCTTCAGGCCCATGACGCGGTAGGCCTGGAAGGTGGAGACCCGGTCGTGGGAGGCCTGCACCAGCATGCGGTCGCGCGCCTTGGCCACGTAGCCGACGCCGCGGCCCTCCTGCATGAGGTAGAAGAGGATGCCGCGCCCTTTTCCGGCGATGACCTTGAAGGCGCCTTCGAGCTGCTGCACGCAGTCGCAGTCGCAGCCGCGCAACGTCTCGCTGGTGACGCAGGACGAATGCACCCGCGTGTACAGGGGCGCCGCGCCGCCGATGTCGCCGTGGGCGAGGGCGATGATGTAGCTCTTGTTGATGATGTCCTGGAAAATGTAGGCGCGGAACGGGCCGAAGCGGGTGTCGAGGCTGCAGTTGGCCAGATAGAGCGTGGTGCCGTGGAGGGGACGTTCCTCGACGGCGGTGAGCCGCGTGACGGCGCCGGCCTCGTATTGCAGGTCCCGTACCAGGGCGGCGATCTCGGCCGGCACCGCGGACGATCCGCCGGCAGCCGGCGCGGCGGGGGTGGAAACGGGATGGTCCATCCGGGAATGCTAGGAGGAGCAGAGCGGCGTTGCACGGGGATTCCGCCACTGGAGGGCGGTGACCCGCGGCCGGCGGACGCTTGCCCCGGCCGGGCGGCACGCCTACGGTCCGCCCACGCCGTCCATGCGCCGCATCGACTTCCACGTGCACCTCTATCCCCCCGAGGTCGGGCGCGATCCCGCGGCGTGGGCGGCGGACCGGGGCGAGGCGCATTGGGCCACCCTGTGCACGCGGCGCCGGCGCGACGGCCGGCCGGTGCAGACGTTTCCCTCGGTGGACGACCTGCTGCGCGACCTGGATGCGGCCGGGATCGAGCGGGCGGTGCTGCAGGGCTGGTATTGGGAGCGGCCGGCAAGCTGCGCGGCACAGAATCGCTTCTATGCGGCCTGCATCCGCGAGCACCCGGATCGGTTGGCGGCGTTCGCGACCGTGCATCCGGGGGTGGGGCAGGAGGGCATCGTCGAGGAGATCGGGCGGGTCCGCGACGAAGGCTTTTCCGGTTTGGGCGAGTTGTCGCCGCATTCCCAGGGTCACGGGATCGAGGACGCGGCCTTCGACGCCGCGCTCGCACTGGCCGGAGAGCTCGGGCTGCCGGTGACGCTGCACGTCAGCGACCCGCGGGCGCGCCGCCATCCCGGCTGGGTGGAGACGCCCCTGGAGGATTTCCGCGTGCTGGCGCGCCGCCACCCCGGCGTGCATTTCATCCTGGCCCATTGGGGCGGAGGACTGCTGTTCCAGGAGACCAATCCTGGCGTGCGGTCGGAGCTGGCCAACGTGCGATATGACACGGCGGCGTCGCCGCTGCTGTACGACGACCGCATCTGGCGCGCGGCGCTGGACGTGGTGGCGCCGGAGAAGGTGCTCTTCGGCTCCGACTATCCGCTGGTGCTTTATCCCAAGATCGCGAGCAGCCCCGGCTGGAAGGAGATGCTGGCGGAGGTCGAGGGAGCCGGGCTCTCGGCGTCCGAGAAGACCGCGGTCCTCGGGGAGAACGCAGCCGATCTATTGCGGCGGTAGCCCCCCGGCGGGCGGGGCGGATTAGAGAAATCTAACGCTGGCTTAAGCGAATTCGAAGCCGGGGCGTGGCACACTGGCCGGCGTCATGAAACATCTACGCAATCTCATTGCCTTCGGCGCCGCGCTGGCCGCGGTGGCCTCGCTCCCCGCCGCCGTGTCCCAGCAGACCATCGACAACCTGAACGCCGCGTTTCAGGGCGAATCCAACGCCGCGCACCGCTACGGCCTCTTCGCGGCCCAGGCGGACAAGGACGGCCATCCCCAGGCGGCGCGTCTGTTCCGGGCCGCGGCGCGGGCCGAAACCATCCACCGCGAAAATCACAAGGCGGCGATCCTCAAGCTCGGCGGCCGGATCAGCGACTTCCAGCTCGACGCCGTGACGCCCGGCTCGACCCAGGAGAACCTGCAGGCCGCGATCAAGGGGGAGAGCTACGAGCGCGACACGATGTACCCGGAGTTCCTCGCCCGCGCCCGCGCGGACGGCGCCCGCGAAGCGGTGCGCACCCTGCAACTGGCCCAGAAGGCCGAGGCGGAGCATGCCAAGCTTTACCAGGCGGCGCTGGATCAGCTCGGACAGGAGACCGAGACGCCGCTCTATGTCTGCACGGTTTGCGGGTTCACCACCAGCCAGCTCCCGGATCGCAACTGCCCGAGTTGCCGCGAATCGGCGGACAATTTCGAGCGGATCGATTGACGCCGGCGTGCAGCGCAAATTCCGGCCATGAATCTCGTGCCCGATCCCCTGCATCCGGCCGTGGTGCATTTCCCCATCGTTCTCATTCTGCTGGGTGCGGCCGCCGCGGTGGCGGCCGCCCTCTGGCGCCGACGGGCGCTGCCGTACCTGGCGGCCGGGTTTCTCCTGCTGGGCGCCGCCGGCGCCTGGGCCGCGGTGGAGACCGGCGAGTCCGACGGCGCCCTCCTGGACACGGAGGCCGGCGCCGCGGAAGCGCTGCTCGACGAACATCAGGCCTGGGCGGAGCGCACCCTGATGGCGGCGGCCGTCGCCGCCGCGATGGCGATCGCGTCGGCGGCGACTCTCCGGTGGAACCGGCTGTCGCGGATCCTCGGCATCGCGACGGCCGTGACCGGCCTGACCGCGGGCTGGATGGTCTTCGAGACCGGCCACCGCGGGGGCGCGCTGGTGTACCGCCACGGCGCCGGCGTGATGCTGGCGCCTCCGGGCGGGGCGGCCGGCACTGACCGGACGCTGAAACCACCGACGCGTCCGAGGCCGGAACGTGACGACGATTGACCGGCTGGCGGATCGTTTTGACGTTGGCCCGGCGGCGGAAGGCCATAGGATCATCCCCGCCCCGGGCCCGCTCATGAAGATCCTGCTGGCCGACGACGACCCGAAACTTTTGCGTCACCTGGCGGCCGGCCTTCGCCAGGCGGGTCACACCGTGGATTGCGCGCAGGACGGGGCGGAGGCGCGATGGGCCGCCGAAAACGGACACTACGACGTGCTCGTGCTCGACATCCGGATGCCGCATCTGGACGGAGTGAGCCTGGTCCGGGGCCTGCGGCGGAGCGGCTGCGCCAGCCCGGTGTTGTTTGTCACCGCGCGGGGCGAGGTGCGCGACCGGGTGGCGGGGCTCGATGCGGGGGCGGACGATTACCTGGTGAAGCCGTTTTCATTTGACGAACTGCTGGCCCGGGTGCGGGCGCTCGGCCGCCGCGTTCGCGGGGACCTGGGCCAGCTCCTGCGGGTGGGCGAGCTGGAGCTCGACCTGCTGGCGCGGTCGGTGCGGCGGGGGCCGGACACGATCGCGCTGACGAACCGCGAATTCGCCCTGCTGGAGTTCCTGGCCCAAGCCTCGCCCCGGACGGTGTCGCGCACGGCGATTGTGGAGCACGTCTGGGACCAGCATTTCGACGGCGGAACCAACGTGGTCAACGTCTACATCAACTACCTGCGGTCCAAACTCGACCGACCAGGCGCCGCCTCCTGGATTCGCACGGTGCGCGGCGTCGGCTTTGCCCTGGTGCCGCCGGAAATGCCATGAGATCGCTCCGGGTGCGCCTGACTGTGTGGTTCGGGCTGAGCCTGATCGCGGTGGTCGCGGTCCTCGTGATCTCGGCCCACTGGCATCTCGACTACGAGCTTCGCCAGGAGAAGTGGGAGCGGACCCACCCCGCCCGTCCCGACTGGGTGCTGCACGGGAGTTTCACGGATCAGGAGGTGCACGACATCCTGTCGGAACTGATGCGGTTCTGGGCCCTGCTGGGAGTGCCTTTGATCGGCCTGGCCGTGGCCGCCGCCTATGTCGTGGCCCGCCAGTCGACGCGGCCGGTGGAGTCGGTGAATCGCCAGCTCGCCGGCCTCGGGGCGGCGAATCTGAAGGAGCGCGTGCACGTCCCGGCCGGCGATCCGGAGTTCGTGGAGCTGGTGCGGCGCCTCAACCAACTGCTCGACCGGCTCGAGGTTTCCTTCGCCCAATTGCAGGAGTATACGGCGCAGGTGGCGCACGAGCTGCGGACGCCCTTGCAGCTCATGCGCCTCGAGGTCGAGGAGCATGCCGCGGCGATGAGTCCGGAATTGGCCGAAGGGCTGGCCGACGAACTGGCGCGTCTCTCCAGCGTGGTCGAGGCGGCGCTGACCCTGGCCCGCGCCGAGCAGGGCCGCCTGGAGGTGGTCCGCGAGCGCATCGCCCTGCATCCGTTCCTGGAGGACGTGGTCGAGCCGTTCGGGCGCCTGGCGGCCTCGGAAGGCCGGCGCCTGGTGTGGTCGTGCCCGCAGGGCTCGGCCGTGAGGACGGATCGCAACGCGCTGAAGCAGATCCTGATCAACCTGCTGACCAACGCGCTCAAACATGGCCGCGGCGATGTGCATTTGTGCGTGCGGGTGCGGCGGGGCCGGATCGGCGTGCTCGCGGGCAACCGCGCCGCGGACGGTCCTCCGGGAAAAGTCGGCGGCCTGGGCATCGGATTGCGGCTGGTCCGCGCGCTGGTGCAGCAGTTGGGCGATGCCCGGCTGGCCCTGCACCGCGGGCGCTGGTTCTGGGTGCGGCTGGAATTGCCGGCGGCGGTGTGACCGCAACCCGAGTTGGGGGCGTCGGCGGGCGCGCCGCCGCGGGCTTGCAATGCGGTGGGGGTTGGGCGACCCATAGGAAACCTCCATGACCGTGCGGCCGCCCATCGTCCAGTTTCGCGCTGCCAGCAAGCGTTTCGCCTCCGGACCTCTGGTATTGGACGACATCTCCCTGGAGGTGGGGGAGGGCGAGTTCGAGACGCTCATCGGCCCGAGCGG
>JBJKRV010000375.1:0-4990 GCA_046704465.1 Opitutaceae bacterium
CGCAACGCCGGGTGCCGGACGGTGTTCATCGACTGCGGCTACCAGGAGAAACTCCGCGCCCGCCCGGACTACACCGTGCGCGATTTTGCGGGTGCTGTGAATGTCATCCTGGGCCACCCCTGAAGCCCCACCCGATCGCCCGCGCCCCGCCCCGCTCCCGCCCTTTCCATCCCCCCTAATCCCGTTTCCTTCTTGCACCTCGCCCAACCCTGCGCTCACTACGCCGCATCATGACTTCGCTCGAAACCTTCAAGATTCAGATCTACGCCGACGGCGCCGACAAAGCCGGCATCCTCGATCTCTACGCCAAGCCGTACATCAAGGGTCTCACCACCAACCCCTCCCTGATGAAGAAGGCCGGCGTCCATGACTACGAGGCGTTTGCCAAGGACATCCTCAAGACGGTCACGGCCAAGCCGATCTCCCTGGAGGTCTTCTCTGACGAGTTTTCCGAGATGAAGCGCCAGGCGCTCAAACTCGCCGGCTGGGCCAAGAACGTCTACGTCAAGATTCCGATCACGAACTCGCGGGGCGACTCCTCGCTGCCGTTGATCCGCGAACTGGCGGCCCAGAACGTGCAGCTCAACATCACCGCCATTCTCACGCTCAGCCAGGTGCGCGACGTGGCCGCGGCGCTCAATCCGGCCGTTCCGTCCGTCGTATCCGTCTTTGCCGGCCGCATCGCCGACACCGGCCGCGACCCGATGCCGCTGATGCGCGCCGCCGCGGCGCTGCTCGAGGGCCTGCCGAAGGCCGAACTGCTGTGGGCCAGCGTGCGCGAGGTGCTCAACATCTTCCAGGCCGAGGAATGCGGCTGCGCGATCGTGACGGTTCCGCACGACATCCTCGGCAAGGCGGCCAAGATGCTGGGCAAGGGCCTGGGCGACGTCTCGCTCGACACGGTGAAGATGTTCGCCAAGGACGCCGCCGACGCGGGCTTCAAGCTGTAACCCGGCTGATGCTCGACGACGCGACGCCCTTGGCGCGCGCATATCGGCCGGCCGGCGCCCGCCGCCTCGCTCCGGGTTCCTGCGCGGAGGCTCGCTGGGTTGCGGCCGAAAATCCGCCGCGCCGTCCGCTAAAATAAGCATTTACCTCCCCGGCGGAGTCGCGCAGCTTGGCGGGTCCGCCGTTGCTCAATTCCGCCATGCCGTTTCGGAGACGCCTGCTGCCCGCCATTCTACTCAGCCTTTGCGCCCTGGTCGCCGCCTGCTCGATCACCAGCAAAGCCCAGCGCCACGCGGCCGACGTCGCCGAAGCCAACCGCCTGTACCGGCGGGCGAACGATTTCGTCAGCCGCGTGACCGAAGGGGACTTCTCGTATTCCTACATGCAGTTCTACTGGAAGCGCGCGGAATCCTATATTCAACGCGTCGAGCGCGATTATCCGGACACCCCCGTGGGGCAGGAGTTGAAGGAGGAAAAACTGAAGGTCGGACCGTTTTCACTGACGTATTTCAGGGATCGCGTGCTGCCCTGGCTGGAGGTGAAGCGCCTGGGCTCCTTTGATCCGGTCAACTGCGCCATCTTCCTCTACAACCTCAACGAAGACCGCTGGGACCCCGTCCGGCTGGCGGCGTTCTCCAGCATCATCGAGGTCCTCTCGCGCCAGCAGCGCTGGTCCGAGGCCCTGATCTTTCCCATCCTGCCGCAATACCATTATCTGCTTCTGACCAGCATGTTTCGCATCGCGGCGCGATTCAACCAGACCAAGATCATCGCCGAGCTGATGGCCGACTCCACCCCCGCTGAGAAGCAGGAACTCTATCCGATTCTCGGCGAGGCGATGGCCGTCCGCGGTGTGCCGCGCACCACGATCGTCAAGTTCCTGAACGAGCATCCGACGGATGCCGTGCGGCTGGCAGTCCTCACGGGCATGTGCGACCGCGAGCTGCAGATCCGACGCGCCGCCGCCCTGCGGATCCCCCTGAGCGACGTGCTGTTGCAGGGCGGGAGGATCGAGGACCCCAAAGTGCGCGACGATGTGGAGGCCGTCGCCCGGGAGTTTTTCCCGAACGGCAACCATGAAGCCTCCCTCCAGCTGGCCGCATATCGCGCGGGCTTGGGCGAGCTCGACGCGGCCCGGCACATCGCCGCCACCGCCGGTCTGACCGACCTCACCGCCATCCACCTCGCCTACCTGGGCTACCTCGCCGCCTTCGAGCGGTACGATGAGATGTCCACCTATGTCTCCCAGGCGAACCTCACGCCCGAGCAGGCCCGCCGCTGCCGGCTGGACATCATCGAACTGCTCGCCCGCCATGGGCAGATCTCCGCCTCGGAAAACGCCCTGCACGCCTACCTCAAGACTTACGCCGAGGGCAACTCCGCCCTGGCCGACGAAGCCGAACTCGCGTGGTTCCGGGGGCGCATCCGGGCCACCGGGACGCACCAGCTCACCGTGCGCGCCGACACGTTCTCCAACCTCCCGATCAAGGATCCCTGCATCATGGCGCAGGCCATCATGGACTGGAGCCTGGCCCCCAACCGGACGCTGCGCGGCGCCTCGCCGTGGGATTCCGTCGTGTACAAATACCGTCCCGGCTTCATCAACCTGCCCGCGCCGAAGGCGCGCGACGTGGCGCGGGCGGCCGCCGAATTGCCGCCGTATTGAGACGCGGGCAGCGCCGCGACCGCAGGGCCAGCCATGTCGACCGCGTTGCCTGCCTGCCCGCGCGCCTTTCCTTTCCTTTCACTCGTCGCGGTCGCGTCAGCCCTCCACGCTTTTGAGCGGTGAACATTCTCTTCGTCAACTACGGCGATTTCACCACCAACAGCCTCAATCACATTGCGGGCTTCGCCAATGAGCTGTGCCTGCACGGTCAGGCCTGCGTCGTCGCCGTGCCGGGGGCGAAGGACACCTTCGGCGTGCTCCGCGATCCGCTCTTCATTCCCGCAACCTATGCGGAGGTGCTCCACCGGCCCGGTCTGTTTCCCGACGGCCGCCCGGCCGACCTGATCCACGCCTGGACGCCGCGCGAGGGCGTGCGCAAGTTCGTCCTTGCCAGCCAGCAACGCCACCCGGCCCGTCTCGTCGTCCACCTCGAGGACAACGAGGAGCACCTCATCGAGGCCTGGACCGGCGAGCCGCTTTCGGTGTTGCGCGAACGCACCGACTCCGGGTTGGTGGATGCCCTGCAGCAGGGGCTGCCGCACCCGGTCCGCCACCGCAACCTCTTGTGCCTGGCCGACGGCGTCACGGTGATTACCGAATCGCTCCGCCGCTTCGTTCCGGCCGGCCGGCCGGCCCGGGTGCTGCTGCCGGGCGTCGACTTCTCGCTCTATCGCCCGCTGCCTCGCGATCCGGCGCTCAGCCGCGAACTCGGACTGCGCGGTTTCGAGAAGATCGTCGTCTTCACCGGCAGCCCCACCTTCGCCAACGAGGCCGAGATTCGCGACCTCTATGCGGCCGTCCGTCAACTGAACCAGGAAGGCCTGCCCGTGCGCCTCGTGCGCACCGGCTACAGTCCGCCCGAATTCCGCTCCGGTTTCGCCGCGGATTTCAAGGACGTGGTGATCGATCTCGGCTTCGTGGCGAAAGAGCGCCTGCCCGCCTTGCTGGCTCTGGCCGACGCGCTCGTGCAACCCGGCCGGCCCGGGCCGTTCAACGACTTCCGCCTCCCCTCGAAGGTGCCGGAGTTCCTCGCCATGGGCAAACCCGTGATCCTGCCCGCGACCAACATCGCGGCCGAGATGGAAGACGGACGCGAGGCGTTGTTCCTGCGCCACGGTTCGGCCGACGAGATCGCCGCGGCGTGCCGGCGCGTATTCCGCGATCCCGACCTCGCCGGGCGCCTCGGGCAGGGCGCGCTGGATTTTGCCCGCCGGCATTTCGATCTGGCGGCCAACGCCGCCGCGCTGACGGAGTTCTATCGTGAAACCGTCGCGACCGCGCCGCGCACCGATTGGAGCGCCGTCGCGCCCGGTCCGATGGGTGACGTACACCTGCTGGCCCAGGGACTGGGCCGCGACCTCGCCGCGGCCCGATCGCAGGATCCCGAAGAAGCCCGGTCAGCCTGGACCGAACTCGCCCGCCGCGTCGACGATCTCGTCCGGCTTTGCCGGCAGCTGGAAGCCGATGCCGCCGAGTCCCCGGCACGGGCCGCGCTCGAGCGCCTGGAGGCCGAGCGGGCGGAGCGGGGCGAACTGCACCAGGTGACGGACGCCATCCGCCAGCACGCCTCCAACCTCGAGCTGGTCCGCGCCCGCCTCGAGGCTGAACTCGCCCGGACGCAGTACCAGCTGGCGGAAACCCGCGCCCGCGCCCTCGCCCAGGGGGAGGACACCCTGCGCCTGCGGGACTACCTGCTCAATCTGATCCGCCAGAAGGAGGACCGCATCTTTCAGCGCGAGGAAAAGATCCGGCAGATCCAGTCATCGTTTTCCTGGCGCGCCACCGCGTTGCTTCGCTTCCTCCGCCGCAAACTGCTCGATCCGCGCCGCCGTCCGCCGCCGCCCGCCGGAGCGCCCAAGTATGATTTCTCCGTCCCGGCCGACCTGCGCTTCGAGTTCCGGCCCGGCGATTTCTCGCAACGCCCATCCGAATTCGACCTCAGCGTCGACTATCCCAACACCTGGAGCTTTCCGCCGCGGACGCTGGGCATCCGGGGTTGGTGCCTCCCCCGCGGGCCGCTGCAGCTCAAGGACGTGCGGGCGGTCATCGACGGGCGCATCTACCGGGGACGCTACGGCCTCAAGCGGATGGACGTGCTCGCCCGGGAGAAGGATCATCCCGGCGCCGAGTATTGCGGTTTCCGCGTCGAGGTGGAGCTGCGGCAGGGCGATTCCGGCCTGGTGCTGGAGGTGGCGGACGCCGGAGGCGACTGGCACCGGTTTTTCGAGGCCCGGCTGCACGTGGACCGGGAAACCGGCCAGCGCGAGCTGACCGCCTACGAGAATTGGATCAACGTCTATGACCGGCACACGCCGGGCTCGGTCGAAGCACTCGCCGCCAATGTCGCGACTTTCGCCCGCCGCCCGCTGATTTCCG
>JBJKRV010000376.1:0-3188 GCA_046704465.1 Opitutaceae bacterium
ACCGAGACCAGGGCCGCGACGGCCCCATGGCGCCGCAGGAAGAGCGCGATGACCGCCCCCGAGACCAGCGGGATCAACAAGATCAGGAAGGCGAGATGCGCAGGCGTCATGCTTAATATTTCATCGCCGTGAGATCCTCCACCTGCACGGTCTGGCGGAGACGGAACAGGGCGACAATGATGGCCAGGCCCACCGCAACCTCGGCGGCGGCGACCGTGATGATGAAGAAGACAAAGACGTTGCCATCCATCGTGCCGTTGTAGCGCGAGAAGGCCACGGCCGCGAGGGTCGAGGCGTTGAGCATGAGCTCAAGGCACATGTAGATCACCAGCGTATTGCGGCGCACCACCACGCCCAGAAATCCGATCGCGAACAACGAGGCGCTGACCAGCAGGTAGTGGTTGAGTCCGACGGCCGCGGGCAACGCGACGGCCAGCGTGAGGAAACCTGCGTTCATTTTGGTGCCTCCCCGCCCTCATATTTCCGGCCGAGCACCGTGACGCCCAACATGGCGATCAGGAGCAGGAACCCGGTCACCTGCATCGGCAGCAGGTACGTCGTGAACAGCGCGTAGACGAAACTCCTCAAGCTGGCGCCCGCCGCGGGGCCCGGCGGCGGCGTGAGGCCCGCCAACTGGCTGTGCTGGACCAGCGACAGGACGCCGGTCGCCAGCAGGGCCAGCGCAATCAGGCCGGCGGCGGCGGCCACGCGGTGGCGGGGCCGGCGGGGGTCGCCACCCTGCACGTCGAAGAGCATGATGATGAACAGAAACAACACCACCACCGCGCCGGCGTAGACGAGGATCTGCAGCAGCGCCAGGAAGTAGGCGTCGAGCAGTACGAACAGCGCCGCCATGCCCACAAAGCTCAGCAGCAGGCACATCGCCGCGTTGACCGCGTTGCGATTGAGCACCACCCCGGCGGCGGCCAGCACCGTCAGCGACGCAAACAGGTAAAAGAGAACGTGGACCATTTATCCGGGTGGCTGCGAGTCAGGTTGGTTGAAGCAGATGTCAGCTTGAAGAATTCGCGGGCCGGCGGATTGCTCAATGGCCGGCGGTGGCATGCGCTGCCGCCTCTTTTTTTCGATCCCACTTGAAGTGTTGGTCTGGCAGCGTGCCGCCCAGTTCGTAGAGCTTTTCCTTGCCGAAAACCAGTTCGTCGCGGTGGTAGCCCGAAAGCGAATAGACGTTCTGCAGCCAGATGGCTTCCTCGGGGCAGACCTCCTGGCAGAGTCCGCAGTAGATGCACCGCAGCATGTTGATGTCGAACTCGCGCGGCGCCTTCTCGACGTGGGCCGTCGGCGCGTCCGCGGGAATCTCCCCCGGCGTGATCCGGATTGCCTTGGGCGGACAGACAAACTCACAGAGCTGGCAGGAAACGCATTTTTCGCGCCCGTTTGGATCCTTCACCAGCGTCGGCACCCCCCGGTAGCCGGGAGAAATCTCCGGCCGCTGTTCGGGGTACTGCAGCGTCACCTTGCGTGAAAACAGGTGCTTCAGCGTGGTGGACATGCCGCCAAGGATTGCCGGGAGATAGATGCGCTCGGCAAAGGTGAGAGGTTTGCGTTCGACTTGGATGACAGCCATGGCGGATCTCCTAGTGAACCTGGATCCACGCGATGCCCAACGCGTAGATGATCAGGTTGACGATGGCGAGCGGCAGCAGACCACGCCAGCCGATCCGCATCACCTGGTCGTAGCGGAAACGCGGCACAGTCCAGCGCACCCACATGAATACGAAAATGAAGAAGAGGACTTTCAAGAGGAAGATCACCACCGAGATGATACCGAAGACGACTGGATGCCCAGCGAAGCCGAGATGGGCGGCCACGGTCGACAGCGGCAGCCACGGGAGGGGATTCCAGCCGCCGAGGAAGAGGAGAACAAAGACCGCCGAGCCCACGATCATGTGCGAGTACTCGGCCACAAAGAAGAGGGACCACTTGTAGGCGCCGTACTCGGTGTGGAACCCGCCGACCAGATCGGCCTCGGATTCGGGCATGTCGAACGGCAGGCGGTTGGTCTCGGCAAACAGCGCGATAAAAAAGATGATCGCCGAGAGGGGCATGAGAAAGACGAACCAGGCGCCGCCCCAGAAACCCGCGCCGGTCTGGTCCGCCACGACCCGGGCCAGGCTCAGCGTGCCGGACGTGCCCGGGGCGTTGACCCAGAGGAAAATCGGCAACACCGAGAGGGTGAGCGACAGTTCGTAGGATATGAGCTGCGCGGACGCGCGCACGCCGCCGAGGAAGGGATATTTTGAATTCGAGGCCCAGCCCGCAAGGACGATCGAGTAGACGCCGAGGGAGGCGATGGCGAAGACGGCCAGCAGGCCGACGTCCACGTTGGCCAGCATCAAGGGCACGACGTGGCCGCTGGCGTTCAGGTAGGCTCCGAACGGCACGACGGTGACCGTGGTGAACGCCGGAATCAGGGCGATGCCCGGGGCCAAAATGTAGTAGAGCTTGTTCACCTGCCCGGGCAGAGGCTCTTCCTTGAAGAGGAACTTGAGGCCGTCCGCCAGCAGATGAAACGCACCGATTCGCTGGAGGAAGGGCCCCAAGACCGGCACCCACGCGAACCAGAACGGAATCGCGCGGTTCGGCCCGTGGCGGTCCTGGATCCAGGCCGAAACCTTGCGCTCGGCCATCGAGCAAGCCCCGGCAATCGGAAAGATGACGATGATCACCGCCAGGCCCTTGAGGAAGCCGAGCAGAATCGGGGAGAAGACTGCGAGCACCGGGATCATGGCGTGGGGGCGGCCGCCGGGGCCGGTTGGTAATGCAGCGTCTCGCCTTCGACAAATGGCAGCTGCGCAAAATCCGTCGCGTCGAGCAGCAGGCCCGTCGCCGGCAGATTCGCGTAGGTGATCGTCGCAAGCCGGGGGACCTCCGCCGCCAGGACCGGCCAAAGGCCGTCCACGTCGGCCGGCAACCCCGGTCCGCCGGCGCCAAGCGTCAGTTGCGCGAGCGTCGTCAGATCGTCCGCCACGCCGCGCGGACCCGGCACCGCCGCCGCAAACTTCTGAATCCGGAACTGCTGATTGATGAACGTGCCGGCCTTCTCAAACACCGTGAGCGTCGGCACGACCACCTTCGCCCGCGCACTCGTTGCGTTCGCGTGGGTCCCGAGATAGACCACGGCCACGCGCCCCAACTGCGCTTCGCCGAGCCCGGCCGCGGTCAGG
>JBJKRV010000377.1:0-4318 GCA_046704465.1 Opitutaceae bacterium
CTCCTCGAGGGTCCATGCCGGCACCGGGCCCGGGCGGGGAACCACGGCCAGGCTCGGGTGTTCGAAGAACGGGCGGTAGGTCGCGGCCGCCACGCGCACGATGTTGTCCGCCCGGACCTGCAGGCAGACGTAGGTGCCGTCGACGGGGACGATGATGCCGTCCGGAAGCTTCTCGATTTTCGGGGCGGCGCCGAAAGCGGCGGCGAGGACACAGAGCGAAGCCGTCGAAACGGCAAGGAGACGAAGACGACCGGCGGTGGGGTTCATGGCTGAGTCGGCGCTCAGCCTGCCGCAGGTCGGCGGTGCGCGCCAAGCTAATATCGTCCGCGAGCCCCGCCGCCACGGCGGGGTTTGCGCCCGCCTCGCCGAAGGGTCTCCTTCCATTGCTGCACCCGGTGGAACCCGCTTTCCGAGCGGGTTCGCACCTTGCCTCACGTCGAACTTGAGCCGTGAGCCCGCCCGGAGGTCGGGCCCCACCCAAGAGCCAATCGGACGTCGGATCCCACTCTTTCTTTCGATCCTGCGTCCCAGGTGGAACCCGCGCTCCGAGCGGGTTCGTTCGTTGCCTGACATCGAATTCGACGCTCGAGCCCGCCCGGCCGCCATCGTCCCGCAGCCGCGGGGCTATGGCGTGAGAGCCAGATCGGGCGCCACCTGCCAAGAGGTCCCTTGTTCAGGGTGCCGGTCGGCTTTCGCTCTGCAGCGTCACCTCCGCCGGCGCCAGCCCCGCGGACTCCGCCTTCAGGGTGATCGTGCCCGGCTCCCCCGCCCTCGTGCGGATGATGACGAGGGCGAGGCCGTTGAAGGCGTTCCGCTCGTGCGCCTGGAAGGACGCGTGACTGGTCGCGTCGCCGTTGCCCACGGCGGCGATCTCGCCCGGACCCGAGACCTGGAATTTCACCAGGTTGTCCGAGCGCGGCACCATCAGGCCGTCCTGGTCGGCGATCGTCACGGTGACGAACGACAGGTCCCTGCCGTCGTCGGTCAGCACGCTGCGGTCCGGCTGGAGCAGCACCTTGGCGGCCGGTCCGGTCGTGCGCTCCTCGGCCTCGGCCCAGGGCTTGCCATCCTTGTAGGCGACGACCTTCAGCACGCCCGGCTCGTAGCGCACGTCATCCCAGCGCAGCCGGTACTGGTACGGGCCCTTCTTCTTCAGGCCGAGCGATTTTCCATTGAGGAAAAGCTCCGCCGAGTCGCCCGAGGTGTAGACCATGACCGGCGTGATCTTGCCGACACGCTCCGGCCAGTTCCAGTGCGGCAGGAGGTGCGCCATCGGATGGTCCGGTCTCCAGACCGACTGGTAGAGATAGTACCGGTCCTTGGGAAAGCCGGCGAGGTCCACGATCCCAAAATACGAGCTGCGCGAAGGCACGAGGATCCGCCCGGTATCCTTGAGTTCCTTCTCCATCCGCGCCCGCACCGCCGGATCCGTGAAGGTGAGCATGTGGTGAACGTCGCTGCCGTAGGGCGTGGGTTCGCCCAGGTAGTCGAAGCCGGTCCAGACAAACTCGCCCGCCACGAATGGATTCTCGGCCTCCGCCTTGAACTCCACGTCCGGCGGCCACGCCCACGGCGGCGCATAGAGGTCGTAGGAACTCACCTGGAAATCGGCGCGGCCCTCGAGCTTGTTGTTGCTCACCGGGAAGAAGTACTCCCCGCGCGAGCTGACGCACGAGGCCGTCTCGCTGCCGAACACCGGGATGGTCGGGTGCGCTTGGTGAAACCGCGCATACTCGTCCGGCTTGTAGTTGAAGCCGACCACGTCGACCGCGGTCTGGAAGCCGTCGTAGCCCGATTGCGCGTCGTTGAAGGCCGAGGTGATCGGCCGCGTGCGGTCCTCCTGGCGGACGATGCCCGCCAGCGCCCGGGCCAGTTTCCAGCCGTCGGTGCGGTACTGGTCCGGCACCTCGTTGCCGATGCTCCAGAGAATCACGCTGGGGTGGTTGCGGTCGCGCTCCACCAGCGCCCGCAGGTCGCGCTCATGCCAGTCGTTGAAGACGTGGGCGTAGTCGGCGTAAACCGGATGGAGGTCGTCGCGATGCGAGCCCGGGGCCAGCAGCTTGCCGGTCTGCCAGCAGTCGAACGCCTCGTCCATCACCAGCATCCCCATCTTGTCGCACAGATCGAGCAGCTCCGGCGCCGGCGGGTTGTGGCTGGTGCGGATGGCATTGCAGCCCATTCCCTGCAGGATCTGGATCTGCCGCTGCAAGGCGCGGGTGTTGACGGCGGTGCCGAGCGGGCCGAGATCGGCGTGATCGCAGACGCCGTGGATCAGGACGTGCTTCCCGTTCAGCAGGAACCCGCGATCGGGATCAAATTTGATCGTCCGGATGCCGAACGGCGTCGAGCATTGGTCCAGGACCCGGCCGTCCTGCGCCACCGTGGTCACCGCGACGTACCGGTTGGGGTGCTGCAGATCCCACAGCTGGGGATGCGGCACGTGCAGGAGGTTTGACCCGGCCGCCTCCACCGCCCGGCCGGGAGTGATCACCACGCGCATCGGCGGCGAGACCGCGACCGGCTCCGCCCCCTGCACGTCGTCGGCGCTGAGCGTGTAGACGCGGGTCGTGACGTCGAGCGCCACGCGGTCGGGCGTCTGGTCTTTGACCTGGAAGTCGACGTTCACCAACGCCGATTCGGGCGTGATCCGCGGCGTGGTCACGTAGGTGCCCCAGTGCGTCACGCGCACCATCGGCTCCTTCACCAGCCAGACGTTGCGGTACAGCCCGCTGCCCGGATACCACCGCGACGAGTTCGGCGGATTGTAGAGGCGGATGACGAGGACGTTCTGGTCGCCAAACCTGAGATAGGGGGTCAGATCGAGGCGGTACGAGGTGTAACCATAGGGCCAGCCCCCGACGAACTGGTCGTTGAGCCAGACCTCCGAGTAGGCCATCGCGCCGTCGATATCGAGGAAGATCTCACGTTTCGAATCCGCCGCCGGGATCTTGAAGTGCTTGCGGTACCAGCCCACGCCTTCCCATGGCAGCTTGCCGGTCGAGCCGGGCAGCGCCTGCTCGAACGGACCCTCGATGCCCCAGTCGTGCGGCAGCGTGACGTGCTGCCAGCCCGAATCGTTGTAGCCCGGCCGCACATAGGAGATGTCCCAGCCCGGATTGCCTTCGGGCCGCACCGGCATCGGCTCGTCGGCGCCGATCAACGACCGGCCGGTGGCCATGATCCACGGCTTGAGGTTCTCGTAGGTGAGCCGGTGCCCCGCGTCGGGCGGATCACCGCGGGTGAACAGCCAGCCGTCGTCGAACGATTCGCGCACGCGCGGGGAGTCGGCCGCCCGGAGCCGAATACTGGGCAGCGCGGTCAGCGCCGCCACCGCGACAACCGCCAGCCAGGGCCGGAGACTGGTGACGACGAAATATCCGCCGGCGCGCCGCGCCGACGGGAGGGGTGGGTTTTTCATGATGTTGCTCAAACTCGATGTAAGCACGGATTCACCGGGCCGCAATCTCCGGCCGATCCGGTCCGGCAAGCGCCGGCGGCGCCTCCGCATCAGGCCACCGACGATCGCCACCCGATGGGAAGGGATCGTCACCGTCGCCGGCGGTCAAGGTCCGGGTCCGGCCATGGCCCAACTCCGAGGTTTCGCCTTGGAATCGCGCCCGCACGGCGCTGACAACCTCGAGTTCGCCGAACTGACAGATCGGCCTTTCGGAGCGCGCTTCAGCCGGGCGTGGAGAGAAACTCCCGGAGCGGTCCGACCAGCCGGTCGGCGCTCTCCTCGTGCAGGCCCAGCGAGCCCGGAACAACGAGTGGTGTCGTCCCGCTTCCGGCGACCATGGCGGCCATTTCGGCAGCGGACTTCGGCGGCGTGCCCTCTCCCAGGACCAACTGCACCGGAAACGGAGCCGTGCGCAACGCTTCGACGCAGGCATCGCGGTCACGAAACGGGTCGAGCCCGCCGGTGACGAACGCCGCCGCGGCGAACCGGGCGCCGGGCCGGCGGGCCAGCCGCTGCTTGTCGCGGAGAAACTCCGGTGTCAGCCGCGCGGGGTCGACAAAGACGTGGCGTCCATACATCCAGCGGAGAAACCCGGCGCCGGTGTTGAGGCGGTAGAGCAGGTGTCCGAGACCCGGCGTCGCCACCATCCGCCGCAGCCAGTCGTACGCGCCCCGATGCTCGCCCATCGCCGTGGGCAGCGGCCCCCGCCACGTCGGCGCCGCGAGCACCGCGCCCGACCAGAGCGGCGGCCTCGCGCCGGCCAGGCGAAGCACGTAGCCGGCCGCGTGTCCGGCGGCCACCACCGCGACCGGGCCCGAAAAGCGGGCGCGAACCAGGTCCGCGAGGAACGCCTCGTACAAG
>JBJKRV010000378.1:0-3522 GCA_046704465.1 Opitutaceae bacterium
GTTCTTGGCGGTCCGGGCCGAGACCCGGCGGACCACAAACACGCCGGAAAAGGGGCGGCCCGACATCTGGGCCATCGCTTTCAGATCGCGGACGGTCGGCGCAGCGGCAGGTTCAGCCATGGCGGGCCATTTAGGCAGTCCGCGCGGAGATTGGAAAGAAAAACGACCGCGGCTCCCGCCGCGCGGCGGGCGCCTTACTACGCATAGTAATTATTACGGGCCTTCACCTGCACGAAGCGATTGTCCGGAAGCACGTAGGCGGTGAGGTGACCGCCCATCACGCACGCCGTGTCGATGTCCACCGACCATTTGAGCTTGTAGATCTCCGGCCGGGGCGTGTGGCCGTAGACGACGAATGGCCGTCCGGTCCATTGGTCGGCCCAGGCGGGACAGTCGGGGCATTCGGCCCGGCGGCGCGCCCGGCCTTCGCGGTCGATCACCTGCACGTTGGTGACCACCTCCGCCGGTTGCTGCTGCCAGGGCTGGCCGGGAAGAAAGCCGCCGTGCACAAAGACGGTGTCGTATTCCGGCGCGTAATGCGTGAGCGGCATCGCCTCCAGGTATGCCCAGTCGTCCGCTCGCATCCGGCCGAAGGTCTCCTCATCCATCTCCTTGAGTATGGAGCGATCCTTCGTGCGCCAGTAGCTCAGGAGACGGTGTTCATGGTTGCCCAGAAGCGAGACGGCATGCAGCGAGCGCGCCAGATCGAGCACCTTGGCACTGTCCGGCCCACGGTTGACCAGGTCGCCCAGCAACACGATCCGGTCGCCCGACACCGGAGCGAGGCGCTCCAGCAATTCCGCGAATTCCGCATGGCAACCGTGGATGTCGCCAATGGCTATGATTCGTCCGCTGCTCATCGTGGATGGTGGACCGCTCGCGAGGGTTCCGGATCATTTCACCGCGACGCCGGGCCAGGAAGGGAAAGGGCTCCGGCGTTGGGGCGCCGGGAGGCATCAGGCGAAATAACCGGTGAGAACGGGCGGGAATTTGCTAGCGTCGGTTGCGAGGCCAAGTAAACACAAAACCCGATGGAGTTGAATCTGCAGCCACCCGCGCCGGTCTCCCGGGCCACCAGCCGCCCGTTCAACGAGGGCGACCGCGTAATCAGCCTTCTCGTGCGCACCCGCGGCGGCGACCTGTCGCGCCACGACCTGCTCGCCGGCGAGGAGACGGCCTTCGATCCCGACGGCACCGTCCTTTGTCGCTGGGTGCACCGGTTCAAGCCGAAGACGAAAGAGGAGAATCCCGACCGCCGCCTGAAGCTGACGGCGGAGAACCTGTTCCTGACGCTGGCCGATCCGGCCAACGAGCCCGACCCGGCGAACACGCCCCTCCTGCAGTTCCTGGCCCTGATGCTCGAGCGCAAGCGCCTGCTCCGCCCCCGCGGCCGCTCCGCCGACGGTGAGCGAAACCTGTTTGAGCACCGTGGCACGCACCAGATGTACGAGATCCCGGTCGGCGATCTCAGCCCCGCCTTCTTTGCCAACATCCAGGGACAGCTCGGTGTGCTGGTCGGGGAGGAAAGGGCGCCGGAGGGTCCGGCGCCGTAGCTGCGCTCGAACAAGCGTGAAACCGGGCGCCGCTCAGGTGCGCACGGGCACGCCGCGGCCGGCCAGGTAGGCCTTGACCTGGGGAATGGTGAACGTGCCGAAGTGAAACAGACTCGCCGCGAGGACGGCGCTGGCCCGCCCTTCCAACAACACGTCGGCGAAGTCGTCGAGGCGGCCGGCCCCGCCCGAGGCGATGACCGGCACCTCCACGGCATCGGCCACCCGTCGGGTCAACTCGAGGTCGTAACCGGCCTGCGTGCCGTCCCGATCCATCGAGGTGAGCAGGATCTCGCCGGCACCCTGAGAAACCACGCTCCGGGCCCACTCCACCGCGTCGAGTTCGGTGGGATTGCGCCCCCCGTGGGTATAGACGCGCCACCGCGCGTCCGGCCCCGGTTCGCGCCGCGCGTCGATGGCGACGACGATGCACTGGTTCCCGAAACGGCGCGCGGCGCGCGCCACGAGGTCGGGATCCATGATCGCCGCGGTATTCAGGCTGACCTTGTCGGCCCCGGCATTGAGCATCGCGCGGATATCGTCGACTGAGCGGAGGCCGCCGCCGACAGTCAGGGGCATGAAACACTGATCGGCCGTGGCCGCGACCACCTCGCGCATGATGTTGCGCCGATCGCTGGAGGCGGTGATGTCCAGGAAGGTGAGTTCGTCGGCACCCTGGGCGTCGTACGCCCGGGCGCACGCGACGGGATCGCCGGCGTCGCGGAGCTCCTGGAACTTCACGCCCTTCACCACGCGGCCGGCGGTGACGTCAAGGCAGGGAATGATGCGGCGGGAGAGCACGGCGGTTCCGGGTGAGATTTTGAGTTCTGGGTTTAGGGTTTTGGGCGAGCCGGAGGCAAGGCCGAAGCGAACTTGTAGCCGGTGATCGGGGCCCTACGCAAATAGCTCATGAAGCCTCCCACCAGGCGGGAAGTCGATTCGCCCATCGCATAGGCGACGTCGAATTCCCGCGATGAGATGTATTGCTCGTCCAGGGCCACATAGAGCTGGTCCTTGGTCTCTCCTGCCGATCCCTTGGCGTTGGAGAGGAATTGGATGAGTTCCCGATTTCCACCCCGCTAAAAACCCTCGGCGATGTTGGAACCGATGGAGATTGCTGCACGTCGGATCTGCCCGACGAGGGCGAAATCGCTGGCGAATGACGGGATGCGGCTCAAACGGTAGATTTCCCTCCGATAAGCCCGGGCCACCTGCCAACACTCCAGGTCTTCGAATCTTTCGATTTTGCTCATCCGCGCAGGCTGGACGCTTCAGCGCGAAACTCAAAACTCAAAACCCTGAACCCGGGCCGCGCTCCCCTACGCCTCCACCACCGTGAGATCGGGGTCGAACTCGACGGCGAGGCGGTAGACGTTGCCCGGCCGCATCACCAGGGGATGGTCGCGCCGCAGCACCTGAAGGTAGTGGATCTTGCTGAAGTTCGACCGGTAGGTCGGATCGTTGCTCACCACCTCGGTGTCCAGCCAGGCCGCCTGAAAGTCGTTTTTCAGCACCGAGCAACGATGCCCGAGCGGACCGAGGATCGGTGAACTGGCCACGCGGTATCGGGAGTGCGGAGCGCCGATGCAGAGCACGTAACGGAACTGGTCGAGGGTCACCTGCTGCCGCACCGTGTACGCGAATTCGCAGGCCACCTTGGAGCCCGTGAAGGTCCACTGCACCTTGACGCTGCCGAGCCCGCGCACGATTTCCTCGCCGGTGGTGATGAGCTCGGGCTGTTCGTAGCGGAAATAGAAGCTCTGCCGCAGGCCGAGACCCGTGACGCACCGTAGCCCGTAGAAGGCCGGCACCGTGACATGGTCGCCAAACGTGAGTTCGGGGATCATCACCGGCAGGTAGTGATTGTTGGGCCAATCGAACACGCCGGGGCTGTGCGGAAACGCGAGCGAGTCCGAGCTGAGCGAGGTGCCCGTGCTCAGCAGCGGCAACTGCACGTGCATGCCGCTCTCGG
>JBJKRV010000379.1:0-2554 GCA_046704465.1 Opitutaceae bacterium
TCGTTGACGCCGCGTCAGGAGCGTGATCGATCGGCCGGCGGCCGATCGGGCTCACTTGCCGCCCGGAGGAAGCGGAAGGGACACCGCTGGCGCCGCGCCAGTGCCGCCAGCCGGAGCCGCCGGCGCGGCTTTGGCGGAGGCCGGCATGCGCGCCTGCAGCATGAGGGCGCGTTGCGCCCAGAGTCCGTTTGAATCGACCTGCATGATCAGGTCCGAGAGTTTCGCCACCTCGTCGTAACGGTGCTGGGCGAACGCCAGCACCGCCAAATGATAGGCCGCCTCACTGCGCACGGCTGACAACTGCGACGAATCCTCGGCCAGTTTCCGCAGGATCGCGCCGCCCTCGTCCGTCTTTCCGCCTTCGATGAGCGAAACCCCTTCGCCCATTACCGCCCGGGCGGCAAACGGAGTGCCTTTCAGCGCCACCGCCGCCTTCTCATAGTCGCGCTGCGCCTCGTCAAACTTGGCCGCGGTATAGGCGTCGTCCCCGAGCTTCAGGTAGGCGGCGCCGGCCAGGGAATGGGCGGGGTGCTCGCGCACAAATGCCTGCAGTTGTTCCGGCGTGGTCGCGGCGGCAAAGTTGGCCTCGATGCCGGCCTCGCGGCGGGCCATGAGCCGGTCGTAGACACCCACTGCGAGGATCGCCAGGATCGCGATGCCGAGGCCCACGTAAACGACGTTGCGGTACTTCTGCCACATTGCCTCCACTTCCTCTTCGGACGGAAGCCGGAACCAGTTCTTCCACGCGGAGGTGCCGGTCGCGGGGGCTTTTTCGGTGGAGGGGTCGCTCATGGAAATCGCGCACTATGGGTGGGGCCCCGGGCCCCCTCAAGGCTAAATGGACCCGGACCGGTGCCGCCCCCGGCCTCAATCGAACACCACCGTTTTGCGGCCGTAGACCAAAACCCGGTTCTCCAGGTGCCAGCGCACGGCCTGGGCGAGCACCAGCTTCTCGAGATCCCGGCCCTGGCGGATCAGATCGTCAACGCTGTGCCGGTGGGTGACGCGCGCCACGTCCTGCTGGATGATGGGGCCCTCGTCCAGCGCCGGTGTGACGTAGTGCGCGGTCGCGCCGATGAGCTTCACGCCCCGTTCGTGCGCCTGGTGGTAGGGACGGCCGCCCGCGAAGGCGGGCAGAAACGAATGATGGATGTTGATCACCGGCCGGCCAAACGTTCCAAGAAAACCCGCCGACAGGATTTGCATGTACCGCGCCAGAACCGCGAAATCGGCGCCCGCGGTCCGGAGAATCTCGAGCTGGCGCGCCTCCGCCCGCGCCTTGGCCTGGGGGGTCACCGGCACGTGATAAAACGGCAGTCCGTAATGCCGGGCCGCGGCCGCCAGGTCGGGATGGTTCGAGATCACGCACACAAAGTCGCCCGCGAATTCGCCGGCCTGCCAGCGCAGGATCAGGTCATGAAAACAATGGTCCGGCCGGGAGACAAAGAGTGCCCCCTTGGGCCGGCGGGACGACTGCGCCACCTGGACCGACATCCCCAGCCGCTTGGCGAAGGCGACGAACGCCCGGGCTTCCGCGGCGGCCCTGTTGCCGCGCGGACGCCACTCGACGCGCTGGAAGAAGACCTCGCGCTCCGCGTCCCGGTGCTGATCGGCATGGAGGATGTTCCCCCCCCGCTTGAAGATCCAACCCGAGACCCGGGCCACCAACCCGGGCCGGTCAGGTCCGTGCAGAAGGGTGATCAGGGTTTCCGGCAGCGGCATGGGCGCGAAAGGCATCCTAGCCGTGGGCCTCGACATTTCCAAGGTAGGCTTGCAGGGGCCGCACGCCGACACGCTTCTGGCGCAGGGCCTTGATCCCGTTGACCGCCGCATAGGCGCCGGTGATCGTCGTCATGAGGCAGATGTTGTGCGCGTATGCCGCCTGGCGGATCTTGTTCTCGTCTTTGCGCGGCGTCATGCCCGAGGGGGTGTTGAGAATCATCTGGATCTGGCCGTTCTTGATCATGTCGATCACGGTGGGCCGGCCCTCATCGATCTTCGCCAGCAACTGCACACTGATGCCGTGCTCCTGGAGCGTTTGCGCCGTGCCGCGCGTCGAATAGATGGCAAAGCCGAGCGCCTCCAACTCCCGGCCGAGTGCGACGGCCCGCGGCTTGTCCGCATCCTTGACGCTGAGGAAGACGTTCCCCGACAGCGGCAGCCCCGGTTTGACCGCGGCCTGGGTCTTCGCAAACGCAATTCCCAGGTCGTCGTCGAGGCCCATGACCTCGCCGGTCGAACGCATTTCCGGTCCCAGCGTGATGGTGGCACCGGGAAAACGGACAAAGGGGAAGACCGCTTCCTTCACACACCAGTGCCGGGGAGTCAGCTCGCGGGTGAAGCCGAGGTCGGCGAGCTTCCGGCCGGTCATCACCTTCGCCGCCAGCTTGGCCAGCGGCACGCCGATGGCCTTGGATACAAAGGGCACCGTGCGCGAGGCGCGCGGATTGACTTCCAGGACGAAAAGATCGCCGCCTTTGACCGCGAACTGCACGTTCATGAGTCCAACCACGCCCAACTCCCGCGCGAGGGCGTAGGTGGCGCGGCTCACCTC
>JBJKRV010000380.1:0-6648 GCA_046704465.1 Opitutaceae bacterium
CACTGGGGCGGCCTTCCGGGGTCGAGGCGCTGCCGACGAGCTCGCGCGCCGGGCACCGCACCCATTGTTTCCCAAATAATCCCGATACTTCGCTGCAGCTTTCCCGTTCGAGCGACATGCAGGGCACGGGTTCGCGTCGGGCGGACAGACCCGCCTTCGCAAATCGTTCCAGCAGGTAGTCGACCGTCCGGAGTTCGCCTCTGCCCCCGGCCCGCCGGTCTCCGATCTGCCCGCAAAGCACCTCCCAGTCGCGGAAGAGGCGGACGGCCGAGGGAGACGGAAACGTGGAAGATCGCGCGGTCGATCGGCGGCGGATCATGTTCTTCCGGGTGGGGCGTCTAGGGTTGCGGTGGGACAAATTGCGGCTCGCGATCACTCATCACGGTGGCGAGCAGCCGGTTGGCAGCGGATGTTCATGACGTCGATGGCGTCGCTCATGCGCGGAAGGCGCTTCCGCACGCAAGGGGCGGGGCGGAAGCGCGGCAACCCACTAAATCATGACGTGCCCCGGTGAAATCATGATGCCGTCTCTCTCCGCCGTCGAACCCGGATGCGTCGTGCGTTCACCAAACGCGCGACGCGGCCGATTGGGTTTGACGGCGAAGTGCAACGAAGTTTTGCGTGATGCCTTCGGACCGTTATGAGCTGGCAAACCAAATGGAAGGTGTCGCGGGAAGCCCAGGTTGGGCGGCGGTCCGCCGGGCCGGCTCCGGGCCGCGTGTCACGGATCATGGGATTGCGGCCGGCGCCTTGCGCGCGATCCACATTGGCGATCATCACCGGTCCTGACCATGGCAACTTCAGCGCCCAACGACCTTGACGCCAACAGCCCCGGAGACCGGATGGATGTGATTGACGAATCGCGCATGCCGGCCGCAGTGGACGCGGCCATCCGGACGCTGCTGTGCGAGTGCTTCCCGGACGATGTGGAGAGCTTCCGGCGAACCCGGCATTGGCACGGCTGCGCGCCGCTCTACTCGGTGGTGCTGGCCGAAGACGGCCGGACGGTCGGGCATGTGGGCGTGATTGCCCGCACGATCCGTTGGGGGACGGCGCAGATCATGGTGGCGGGAATTCAAAACGTGGCGGTTCACCCCAGTCTCCGGGGACGCGGCCAGGGCGCCCGGGTGATGACGCAGGCGATGGAGGAGGCCCGGCGCCGGGGATTCGAATTCGGGCTGCTGTTCTGTCTCTCCCGCCTGGAGAAGTTCTATCGGTCGCTCGGGTGGATCACCATTCACGAATCGATCGTGATGGCGGACGCGGATGGGAACCGGGTGGCGAAAGACGCCACAAGCATCTGCATGGCCCTGAAGCTGTCCGACAGCGCGATGCCGCGCGGGCCCATCGACCTGCAGGGCCGGGATTGGTGACGCAGTCGCCGCCCGATTCGGCCGGTGCCGGTGTCGGTTCAGGTTTGGGCCGGGCCGACGGTGGCCCAGCCCGCGAAGATCCGCTGCAAGTCGTCGTCGATCGGCTGTCGCGCCAAGGCGACAAGAGCGTTGGGCGTCCCGGCGGAGCTTGCTCCCGCACGACGCTCGAGCGTCGCGGGCTGCGGTCCGACTTTCTGGAAGACGAGCAGCTCGTTGGCGCCGGACCAGACGCCCTTGACCCGCTCGACCACCTCCGGGAGCTGATCCAGCGAATGGAGCACCTGCGACGGATCGATCTCGGCGGGCAATGTGATCTCATAAGCCAGCCAGTGCTCGTGGTGATGACCCGGTTCAAGGATGCCCTGGGGGAAAGGCGTTTCGGCCCAGATCCGCTCCCAGGGGAGACGGCCCTGGCGGGTGACGACGATCACCGCCCGGGGCAGTTCCGTCTTCAGACGCTCGACCGTGGCCGCGAGGAGATCGTTTGCCACCTCGTCACTGTGATTGAGCAGGATCAGATGGGCGTGCGCGATCTGGTCCTGGATCACCGGCAGGGACCGGAGCGCGGCGAGATACCTGCGGGCATCAATCATGACGACGAGTTGCACGATGCGAATTCGCCCCGCGAGGTCCTCGTCGGAGAGCGCTTGGACCAGGGCGCTCAGAACGCTGATGCCGGAGGCCTCGATGACCAGCCGGTCCAGATCCTCCCGGGCAGCCAACGTGCGGACCGCCTGGGACAGACCGACCTGGAGGCTGCAACAGACGCAGCCGCCCGACAATTCAACCACCGGATCGGCGCCCTGGCGCAGCTGTTTCCCGTCGATGTTGATGCGGCCAAAGTCGTTGACGATCACACCCACCCGCTGCCCCGCGGGTTTCTGCGCGAGGAGCTGATTGATGAACGTGGTTTTGCCGGCGCCCAGAAAACCGGCAACGACCAGGACCGGCATGCGGGTCATGGAGTCTTCCATCGGCTTCTCGCGAGATGCAGGCCCAGGTGAACGCGGGGGTCGACCAGGACGCCCTGCCTCGTCTTTTCCGAGAGCCACGTTTCAATCTGGTCCAGGGCAACCGGATGAACCCGGACGCGTTCGGTGCCGACTCCGCCGCCGGCGGCCACTCGCTTCACATTGGCCGCCAGGTAGAAATCGACCACCTCGGTGCTGGAACCGGGGGAGGACGGGCCTTTGAGCAGGAAGGTCAGGGCGTCGGCCAGGTAGCCGGTCTCTTCCAACAGTTCGCGCCGGGCGGCCGTTTCGAAGCTCTCCTCGCGGGACCCGTCCTCGTCGCCCACGAGACCCGCCGGGAATTCGACCACCTGGGCGCGCAGCGGCACCCGGTAGTTCTCGATCAGGACGATCTCGCCAGCCGTCGTGATGGGGACGATGAGGACAACCCCGCGCGCCACTCGGTTGCGGACGTATTCGACTCCGTCCACCTGCACCAGATCGAGGAATCGCCCGCTGAAAAGTATCGTCGGTTTCGGCTCGCTCACGTCTCAGTCCTCCTTCGGTCCGCAAAAATGCCCGATTTCCTCGGCGCTCCAGTCGGGCTCCTCCCAGGCCAAGGCTCCCTCCTGGTCGAGCTTGAACGGCCACACCGTTCCGCCCAGTTCCTCGGCGGCCTCGACACAGGCCTTCTTGCAGGCGGGTTTGACACAGACCACGATGAAACCGCCGCCGCCGGCCCCGCAGGTCTTTCCTCCCAGGATAAACGGATCCAGGCGGGAAAAGTACCCGCGCAGCACGTCGTTGTCGCAGCTTTCGTGCAGGGCGTAATGGTGGCGGCGCGAGGCGTTGAGCGCCTCGATGAAGCCGTCGAGCGAACCCGCCTCCAGGGCGGCGGCCATGCGGAAGGCCGCCCCCCGCAGGCCGTTCATGGCGGCGATCGTGGGGGACTTGGGCAACGCGTAGGAGGTTCTGATGTCGGCGTGAATCGTCCCCGAGAGGTGAATGCCGCCGGTGTAGATCAGGAGGAGGTCGCGCTCCAGCTGGCGGAGCAGGGCCGGCGGGACCGCGAGCGGCCGGCATTCGGTCCGGCCACCCTGGTGGTAGATGATCTCCTTGATGCCGCCGACCGCCGCCCCGAATGAGTCCTGGCTGCCACCGGCGAACCCGAGGTCGTGGCGCTCAATGTCATTGGCCAGCAGCGCCACGTCGGTGCGTTCCATCGGCCGGTTGGTCGCATGGAGGCAGGCGGTGGCGAGCGCGACCCCGAGTGCGCCGCTGCCGCCCAGGCCCGTGCGCACCGGAACATCGGACTGGGTGACCAAAAGAAAATCGTTGTTGCCCGCAAGCAGGCGGCGAACGAATGCCTTGACGAAATCGAGCTTCCCGTCGGTCCGGAGCCCGGACGGATTCGGGGCCCAAACCCGCTGCTGCAAATCGAGGGAGCAGAGGTGAACCCCGGTTCCGGGGGCCAGCCGTTGCAGTTGGGCATAGCTGTAGCGGGCAACGGCGAAGTTGACGACGCAGCCGCCGTGCTCGACCGCGTACGGTGGAGCGTCGGTTCCGGCGCCAGCCGGATCAATCCGAACGGGCGCGCGCGCAACGATTCTCATGAGTCTCCTCAGTAACGGAAGATTGGGACGGCGTCACCCCGCCAGATCCAGGTACACGATTCCGCCTTCAACCACAAACCGGCCGCCCGCCTTTCCCGCCGCTTCCTCGAGGGCGTGGCGCAGGATGGCCCTCACGTCGGGACCGTGCTCGCGTTTGCGCATCAGCGCCGCCCCGGTGACGGACCCGATGGCCACGGTGACTTTCAGCCCCTTGCGTTTGATGGTGATCTTTCGGCCGTCGGGAAGCTCGGCCCCGAGGCCTTTGAGATAAGCCTCGGCAAAGTTGACCCCGATGCCGGAGTTGTCGGGTTTGGCGGGAGGAATCAGGGCTTCACACTCTTGGTTTTCGTCAGCGAGGCGTACTTTCATGGGAATCTTCAAGGACTGAATGGGTGATCGCAAAATGGATGGTCTGAAAGGCGTTGCGCCACTTGTGGCGACGGTGGCCTGCCGTGCACAGGCATCCCGACACTTCCACGGACCAGTCGCGAAAGGCGGCCTCCTCCAGGGTCAGGCCCACGGCTTCTGCACCGGTGGCGACTTCCGTGAAGAACCGGCCTGGATCCACCGCGGCCGCACACATCGCCTGCGCGCCGGGGTCGGCGGCCGCCGGTTGCAGGGTCGTGGTCGTGACGCGACCGGCGGCATCCACGTGGACCGTCATCTCCGCCTCAATCGGCAGCCCCATGTTGGTGCAGGTGGAGCCGGACATCGCGAAAATGTAGATCACTCCGGCGGCGGGCCCCGGACGGCGCCGCAGGCGCTCCCGGGCCCAGCGCGCCAGCGTCTTTTCGGCGACGGCATAAGCCGGATTGGAGGGCGGTGGAGCCGAGGCCTTCATGGGCGGAGCTCAGCCGTCAGGCTGGAAATTTCGGGGTCGGAGGTGGGGTCCAGAGGCGCAATGCGATAGCGGCAGTTGCGCATGGCACAACGATGGCACTGGGCGAGGTCTTCGGCGCGGGGCACCAGGACCCGGCGCGGAGTGGCGCCATGGACGATCAACATCGAGTGCAAGGGTCGAAGCAACCCGGAGTCGGTGGCGCCGACGCCGGCGGCCGAAGGGCCCGCGCCGGAACGGGCAAGCAGCCGGAGCAGACTCGCCATGTCTTCCAGCGGCCAGCCGTTATACCCGGGCCCATGGTAGGGCAGGAGGGACCGTCCGTGACGGTCGGCCCAGCCGCAGAGGGTGTGTGTAACCCAGGCCCGCGCCTGCTCAGTCATGACGGCCGCCCACTGATTCAGGACAAAGGCTTCAAACAGTTCGCGGTGGTCGAGATGCTGCCTGACCGTGGCGTCGATCAATCCGCCCACGGTGAAGGCGCTGACGATGAGCCAGTCGGCCTCGTAGGCCAGCAACTGGCGGCAATAGCTCCGCGCCGACTGCAGACGGATGCCACCCTCCAATTCGATCCAGCGGCCGTCGATCCGATCAATCGGCAGGGCCGCGGCGCGCTTCCAGAAGCAAAGCAGTTCGTCCCGGCGCCGATCGAGCCGCTCGATTTCCTCCCGGGTGACCGGGTCGATTTCCTGCTCGCCGGGAAACTCAAGGTAGCGCGCCAGACGGGTGCGATCGGCCGGGCCGAAGTTGAATTCTCCGGCCACGGGATCAATCAACCGGCACGGCTCGATCTTCGGGCTCATGACACCGACGCGCACGGATGGAACAGGCAGCCCTCGACAAAGTGGTCAAAGAAGGCCGGATCGGTCTCCAGTTCGACATGCACGGCCGACTGAACGTAGCGCTCGATGGCCGTGCGGCGCTCGACCGAAACGAGCGCGATCGCCGCACCCTCGATCGCGGCATTGCCAACGGCGGCAATGCGCCCGTCGGGCAGGGGCGGTATCAGTCCGATGTTCTTCGACGCAGTGACATCGAGGTGTCCGGCGAATCCGCCGGCCAGGTAGAGCTGCTCGATCTGGTCCGTTCGCACCCCCTGGCGTTTGAGCAGGATTTGCAGCCCGGCGACATGTGCGCCTTTGGCCTGCGCGAGCTCGCTGATGTCGGCTTCGCTCAGGAAGACCGGGCCGTCCCGCACCAACTCGAAGCGGCTGGCACCATCCGTCAGGCGGCCGAACTCGTCCATGCGACCGGTCCGGCGCAGTTCGCTCAAGAGGTCGACCAGGCCCGAGCCGCACAGCCCCTTGGGTTCGCCGCCGCCGATGACCGAGCAGGCATGGTGGCTCCCGCCGTTGAGGCGAACGCGCTCGATCGCCCCGTCCCAGCCCGGCATCCCGCACTGAATCGGGCCGCCTTCGAAGGCCGGGCCGGCCGGACAGGAGGCGACGTAGAGCTGCTCGCGATTGCCGCAGCCGACTTCCGTGTTGGTGCCGATGTCCATGAACGCCGCCAGGCCGTCCCGCCGGTCGAGGTCCAGGGCGAGCAGGCAGGCGGTGGCGTCCGCACCCACATGGGAGCCGATGAGCGGGAGCCCGTAGATCCGGGCCTCCGGATGAAGCGGAAGCCGGAGTTTCTCGGCGGTCGTGAGGAGGCGGGTCGACGCCGACCGGCCTTCACGCCATGCCCTTTCGGTCAGCGACCAGTAGGGTTTCTGGCCGATCGACTCGACGTTCAGGCCGAAAAACAGGTCGCGCATCGTGGCATTGCCGGCCACCACCATTTCGTAGATGTGGCGGGCATCGATTGGCATTTCCCGGAAGACGCGGGTCAGCGCATTGAGCTGCACCCGTTGGAGGAGGCTCGCCGCATAGCGC
>JBJKRV010000381.1:0-11006 GCA_046704465.1 Opitutaceae bacterium
GGGCACCTCGAGGTCGGTAAGCAGGTAGACCAGCATGGTGGCCAGATTGGGCTCGATCATCCCGGCCCCCTTGGCGATTCCGACCAGCCGGCCCGCGCCCATCGCGGCACCGCCGACTTTCGGGTAAAGGTCCGTCGTCACAATCGTCTCGGCGGCCGGTAGCGCGGTTTCGCCGGTGAGGCCGGCCACGGCCCGCGGCAGCGCCGCCGCCATCTCGGCGACGGGCAGGCGCCATCCGATCACGCCCGTGGAGCTGGGCAGGACCTCGTCGGGGCGGAAGCCCAGGAGGCGCGCGGCGGCGGAGCACACCTGTTCGGCCGCCTCCTCGCCGCCGGGCGCGCAGGCGTTCGCGACCTTGTTGTTGATCACGATGGCGCCGAGCGCCGGTACGGCGAGGCGGCGCCGGCCGATGATCACCGGCGCCCCGGGAAAGGCGTTCCGGGTGAAAACCGCGGCGAAATCCGGCGATGGGCGGTCGAGCGCGATGAGCGTCAGGGCCAACTCCGCGGCCCGCGGCGCCTCGACCGGCGCGAACGACAGCCGGGTGGTGCCGACACGGAACCCGGCTGGCAGGCGGCCTTGCGTGGCCAGCCAGGCGCGGTGCACCGTGCGCGACGAGAAGACCTGGGCGGAGCTCGACACGCCCAGAGAACTGATGCGGAGGGAGGCGCGTGTGAAGCTGAAATTGCGGCGTGGAAGCCGTCGCCGTGAAGAATTATGTGGAAAAGCGGGCCGCAGTTGTTGTATGCACTGCGCACTTTCTAGGCATCCGTGAGCAGGACCCTGTTCGCCACATTTCCCGCCCCGGCGGTGGATCCTCCGACCCGCCGCCGGAGCGGAGGCGTCGTGTCCCTCCTTTGATGGACATCGCCGAAGTCACCGCCAAGGCCCGCGTGTTGCTGGAGGCGCTGCCGTACATCCAGGACTTTCACGGCTCGATCTTCGTCGTGAAGTACGGCGGCAGTTTCATGGATGACGCCGATCCGACGGTCCGCACCCGGGTGGCGAGCGACATCGCGTTCCTGGCCGCGGTCGGCATCAACGTGGTGATCGTGCACGGCGGCGGCAAGGCGATCACCCGGGCGATGGAGGCGGCGGGCCTGAGCGCCCGTTTCGTCAACGGCATGCGGGTGACCGACGAGGCCACCATGGAGGTGGTGCAGCGGACGCTCAACGACGTGGTCAACCGCGAGGTTTGTGAGGCCATCGCCGCGGCCAAGGCGCAACCCCGGGGCTTGCCCGGCGAGACGGTGCTCGTCTCCCAGAAGCTCGAGACGGACGACGACGGCCGGCCCGTCGACCTCGGCTTCGTGGGCGAAGTCATCGCAGTCAAGGTGAAGCTGATCTAGTAGGAGATCGCCGAGGGGTGTGTGCCGGTGATTTCCTCGGTGGCCGAGGGGTTTGACGGCAAGCCCTACAACGTGAACGCCGATCTGGCCGCGGGCCGCGTGGCGAGTGCGTTGCGGGCGCGGCGGCTGGTCTACATGAGCGACGTGCCCGGCTTGCTGGCCGACCCGACCGATCCTGCCTCTCTCATCTCCACGCTCAAAACCAGCCAGGTCGACGACCTGAAGAAGAAGGGCATCGTCGACAAGGGCATGCGGCCCAAGGTGGCCAGCGCCATTCGCGCGTTGCAGGAAGGCGTGCAGCGGGTGCATTTTGTCGACGGCCGCCTGCCGCACAGCCTGCTCTTGGAGATCTTTACGGACCGCGGCATCGGCACCGAGATCGTCGACGGCTGACCGGGCCGTCCCGGAGCGGAATCCGCCGCGCGCCCAGTCGCGCCGATCCTCCCGAAAACCCGGTCGCAGGCCTCCCATTCCCATGCAACCCTCCATCATCCGCACCAGTACCGCCGAGGCGTACGACGCCTATGTCGCGAAGAATTATGCCCGACCCGCCCTCACGCTGGTGCGCGGTGACGGTTGCTCCGTTTGGGATGAGCAGGGGCGCGAGTACCTCGACTTCACGTCCGGCATCGCAGTCTGCTCCCTGGGGCATTCTCATCCGGTCTGGGTGGAGGCGGTGCGGCGGCAGGCGGGCGAGCTCGTCCATGTCAGCAATCTGTTCCGCAATCCCCAGCAGGGGGAGTTGGCGCGGCAGTTGGTCCGGCAGGCCGGCCCCGGGCGCGTGTTCTTCTGCAACAGCGGCGCCGAGGCCAACGAGGCGCTGATCAAGCTGGCGCGGCTGCACGGCGTGAAGAAATCGGGCGGGGAGGAGGGACGCCGTTATCGAATTCTCTGCGCCAAGAATGCCTTTCACGGCCGGACGTTCGGTGGCATGAGCGCAACCCCCCAGGAGAAGATCCAGAAGGGTTTCCGTCCCCTCGTGCCCGGCTTCGCGTTCGGCGAACTCAACAACCTGCAGAGTTTCGTCGACCTGATCGACGACCAGACCTGCGCGATCTTTGTCGAGACGATCCAGGGCGAGGGCGGGGTCAACCCCTGCACCGACGAATTCCTGCTGGGCCTGCGGCATCTGTGCGACCGGCACGGTCTGTTGCTGCTGGTCGACGAGGTCCAGTGCGGGATCGGGCGGACCGGCCGCTTCTTCGCGTTCGAGCATGCCGGTATCCTGCCGGACGCGGTGGGCATGGCCAAGGGCCTGGCCGGTGGCTATCCCATCGGCGCGGTTTGGATCCGCGAGAATGCGGCCGACTATTTTCAACCGGGGTCGCACGGCACGACCTTCGGCGGCACGCCGCTGGCATGCGCCGCGGCTTTGGCGGTGCTGCACGTGATCGAGCAGGAGCATCTGCTCGAAAACGTGGGGACCAACAGCGGCCCGTGGATCCGGGCACTCGAACAGGCGGCCCGCGATTTCCCAAAACAACTCGCCGGCGTGCGTGGCCGGGGCTACATGGTCGGCCTGCAGATGACCGGGGATCCGGGGCCCGTGCTGGCGGCGCTGCGCGAGGCGGGTCTGCTCGCGCTTTCCGCGGGCGGCAACGTGATCCGGCTGTTGCCGCCGCTGATCGCCCGCCGCGAACACCTGGACCGCTCGCTGGAGATCCTCCGCGGCGTGCTGCAGGCGCGGGCGTAATCCGCGTGCTGGCCGCCTTTGGGCGCGCCTATTCGATCTTGATCTGCCAGATGTCGCAGCCGCCGGGGTCACCAACCCACAGAGAGTAGCTTCAGCGAGCCCGGTTAGCGGAAGGCCGGATTGGCGGCTTCCGGCACGGCCAAAATTTGTTCTGGCCGAGGCTCGGGCAAGGGCGTAAACACGACCTTTTTCCCCCATGAAACACTTCCTCCAGGAGACCGACTTTGCGCCCCGGGAAGTCGCGGAAGTGTTTGCCCTGGCCAGCGATCTGAAGCGCCGCCGCGGCCGGGAAGAGGCGGTCCTCGCCGGGCAGACTTGGGCGCTCATCTTTTCCAAGTCGAGCACGCGAACCCGGGTGTCGTTCGAGGTGGGTATTCGAGAGTTGGGCGGCCACCCGGTGTTCCTAAACCAGAACGATATCCACCTCGGTCGAAGCGAGTCGGTGGCCGACACCGCGCGGGTCCTGTCGCGCTTCGTGCACGGGTTGGTGGTGCGCACCTACGCCCAGGACGACGTGGAGGCGCTGGCGCGCTACGGCAGCATCCCGGTGATCAACGCCCTCACCGATCTGCTGCATCCCTGCCAGGCGTACAGCGACGCCTTCACCGCGGCGGAGCGCTGGGCCCTGCCCGGCGGCGACCTGCTGGCGGCGCTGCGAGGACGCAAGCTGGCCTTCCTCGGTGATACGCGTTTCAACATGGCCAATTCGTGGATCCTCGGCGGGGCGCTTTTCGGCATGGAGGTGGTCCTGGCCGGCCCGAGCGGATATGAGCCGGGAGCAGCGGTCAAAGACCGACTGCAGGCGTCCGGACTGAGGCCCACCCACCGTTTCACCGTGGATCCGCGCGAAGCCGTCGCCGGCGCCGACATAGTCTACACCGACGTTTGGACGAGCATGGGGCAGGAGGGCGAAGCCGCGGAGCGGCGGAAGCTGATGCGCCCCTATGCGGTGACGGCCTCCCTGTTTCGTGAGGCCAAACCGGATGCGTTCTTCATGCATTGCCTGCCGGCGCACCCCGGCGAGGAGGTGGAGCAGGCGGTATTGGACAATCCGCGTTCGATCATCTTCGACCAGGCGGAGAACCGCCTCCATGTGCAAAAGGCGATTCTGGCGAAGTTGGCCGGGGCCAGGGGCGCCTGAGCCTGGAGGCCCCGCCCCGGGGGCGAGGCTCGGGATGGCGGCATCCCTGCGCGGCGAGACGCCGGCGCATTTTTGCTTCCCGCGCCAATCGCTTTGGCTGAAGATCAACCTCCCATGAAAATCGTCCTGGCATACTCAGGAGGACTCGACACTTCGGTCATCGTCAAGTGGCTGAAGGAGACCTACGACGCGGAAATCATCACCTTTTCGGCCGACATCGGACAGGAAGAGGAGCTCAAGGGCCTGGCCGCAAAGGCGCGCCGAACCGGGGCCTCGCGCCACCACACGCTCGACCTGGTCGAGGAATTCGCGCGCGACTTCATTTACCCGATGATCCGCGCCAACGCGGTCTACGAGGGCCAGTATTACCTCGGCACCTCCATCGCGCGTCCGCTCATTGCGAAGGCGCAGGTGGCCATCGCCCGCCGGGAGAAGGCCGACACGCTGGCGCACGGGGCCACGGGCAAGGGCAATGATCAATGCCGGTTCGAATTCACCTACATGGCGCTGGCGCCCGACCTCAAGGTCATCTCGCCGTGGAAGCTCGATGCTTTTCGCGAGGAGTTTCCCGGCCGGGCCGAGATGATCGCCTACTGCCGGAAGCACGCGATTCCGGTGGAGGCATCGCTCAAGAAGCCCTATTCGATGGATCGCAACCTGCTTCACATCTCCTATGAGGCGGGCATCCTTGAGGATCCCTGGTTCGACCCGACGACGAAGGCCAACAAGGGCATGTTCAAGCTGTCGGTGGCACCGGAGGACGCGCCAAACCGGGCCGAGTATGTCGAACTCGAGTTCGCGCGGGGCGACTGCGTGGCGGTGAACGGGCGGAAGCTGTCGCCGGCCGGGGTGCTCAAGACCCTCAACGTCCTCGGAGGCAAGCATGGCGTCGGCCGGGTGGACCTGGTGGAGAACCGGTTCGTCGGCATGAAATCCCGCGGTGTTTATGAGACCCCTGGCGGCACGATTCTGATGCACGGTCACCGGCAGATCGAGACGCTGACGATGGATCGGGAGGTCATGCATTTGCGCGACTCCCTGATCCCGAAATACGCCGAGCTCGTGTACAACGGCTTCTGGTATGCGCCCGAGCGGGAATGTCTCCAGGCTTTGGTGGACGAGAGCCAGCGCTTCGTCACCGGCACGGTCCGCCTCAAGCTCTACAAGGGCAACGTGATCACCTGCGGCCGCCGGTCGCGCTTTTCACTCTACGACCCGCACATTGCCTCGATGGAAGGGGTGCGGAGCGCCTACAACCAGAACGACGCAACCGGGTTCATTCATCTGAACGGCCTGCGCCTGCGCGCCCGCCGGGCCGCGCAACGCGGCCCCAAAGTCTAGGCGCGGTCGCCGCATTTCCCGTTCCGTCATGGAGTCGGTCCGCATCGGCATTGTCGGCCTCGGCACCATGGGGTTGGCGCACGCCCGGGCCATTCTCGACGGCAGTGTCCCCCGGTTGACGCTGGCGGCGGTGGTGGACCCCCAGGCTGGACGGACGGAGCAGGTGCCCGGAGTGACGGCCTTCCCGACGGCCGACGGCCTGATCGCCTCGGGCGCGGTGGATGCGGTGCTCATCGCGACTCCCCACTATTCGCACACGACCATCGGCATCGCCGCCCTGCAGGCCGGCCTCCACGTGCTGGTAGAAAAGCCGATCTCAGTCCACAAGGCCGTTTGGGAGCGGCTGATTGGCGCGCACCGGGGGGCGCCGCAGGTATTTGCCGCGATGTTCAATCAGCGGACCGATGGATATTACCGGTCCATCCGCGAACTGGTGCGGGGTGGAGAGCTGGGCGAGATCCGCCGCATCAACTGGATCATCACGGACTGGTTCCGCACCGAGGCCTATTATGCCTCCAGTCCCTGGCGGGCCACTTGGGCCGGGGAGGGGGGCGGTGTGCTGCTCAACCAGTGTCCGCATAACCTGGATCTGTTGCAGTGGATCTTCGGCCTGCCGCAGCGCATCCGGGCGTTCTGCGGCTTCGGACGCTATCACGGCATCGAGGTGGAGGACGATGTCACGGCCTACTTGGAATTCGCCAATGGAGCCACCGGTGTGTTCCTCACCTCGACTGGAGAGGCGCCGGGAACCAACCGCCTGGAAATCACGGCCGAAAACGGCCGGATCGTCTACGAGAGCGACCAGATCCGCTATTCACGCAACGCCGTGCCGATGTCGGAATTCAACCGCACCTCCGAGCGGTTGTTCGCCCGGCCCGAAGTGTCGGAGCCGACCGTGCCAGCGGCCGGTCACGGCGGACAACTCCTTGACATTCTGCGCAATTTCACCGCGGCCATCCTCGACGGGGAGCCGCTGATCGCGCCGGCGGCCGAGGGGATCCATTCGGTCGAACTGGCCAACGCGATGCTGATGTCGACCTGGCTGCGCCGGACCGTCGATCTGCCTTTGGACGCGAGCCTCTTCGAACGCCTTTTGAAACATCACATCGACCAGTCGACACCGAAGAAGCGAGCCCCCGCCGGTCGGGCAGCGGATGACGATTTCGCGGCGTCGTTTGGGCGTTGATGCCGCCCCCAATTATGAAGATCAACCAGATTGCCGCCCAACTCTATACCGTCCGCGACCTCTGCCAGACTGCGGCCGGGCTGGCTGCCACCGCCGCCAAACTCCGGCGCATCGGTTACGAGGCGGTCCAACTCAGCGGACACGGACCGATCCCGCTGGAGGAGATCCGCAAGATCATGGCCGGGGAGGGCCTGACGATTTGCGCGACGCACGAGCCCTCGGAGGTGATCCTCGATGATCCGGAGCGTGCGATCGCCAACCTGCGGGAGGTGGGCTGCACGCTGACCGCCTATCCCTATCCGCGGGGCGTTGACTTCACCGACGCGGGCAGCGTGACCCAGTTGGTGCGCAAGCTCGATGCGGCCGGAGCCAAATTCCGCGCCGCAGGCCTCACCCTCGGATATCACAATCACGAGATCGAGTTCCTGAAGTTCCAAGGCACGACGGTGCTCGGATACCTCTACGCCCACACCGATCCGGCGAACCTTGCGGCGGAACTCGACACCTACTGGGTGCATTTTGGCGGCGGCGACTGTGTGGACTGGTGTCGCCGGCTGCGCGGCCGGCTGCCGTTCATTCACCTGAAGGACTATATGATGACGCGGGAGCGGAAGCCGACCTTCTGCGAGATCGGCGCGGGCACCCTGCCTTTCGACCGAATCATCGCCGAGGCCGAGGCTTCGGGCTGCCGCTGGTTCATCGTCGAGCAGGACACCTGCCCGGGCGATCCGGTCGAGTCCCTCGCGTCCAGTTTTCGTCACCTGCAAACCCACCTGGTCGCCTGACCCCGTCCTGCCATGAGCTCCGACACTACGTTCCTTCCCGACGACTATCTGCTGCCGACCAAATGGGCGCGCACGCTCTATTTCGAGCATGCGATCCACCAGCCGATTTTCGACTATCACTGTCATCTTCCGCCGGCGGAGATCGCCGCCAACCGCCAGTTTGAGAACCTCACGCAGGTCTGGCTGGCAGGCGATCACTACAAATGGCGCGCCATGCGGGCCGACGGGGTGCCGGAGGATTTGATCACCGGGACGGCGAGCAGCGACTACGACAAGTTTCTCGCCTACGCGAGGACGGTGCCGCACACGCTCCGCAATCCGCTCTACCACTGGTCGCATCTCGAGTTGCGCCGCTATTTCGACGTCGACCTGCTGATCAACGAGCGAAACGCACCGGAGATCTGGGAGCGGGCCAACGCAAAATTGCGCGAACCGGCCCTGTCCGTGCACGGCATCCTCACGAAGTTCAAGGTGGCGGTGGTGTGCACGACCGACGATCCGGCCGACGACCTGGCGGCGCATCGGACGATTGCGGCATCAAACCTGGCGACGCGGGTCTACCCGGCCTTTCGACCCGACAAGGCGCTGGCAGTGGACCAACCCCGCGCCTTCAACGCCTGGTGCGACCAGTTGGCGGCGCGCGCGGAATGCGATGTCAGCAATCTCGGCGGTCTGCTCGAAGCACTGAAGCGGCGGCACGACTTCTTTCACTCGCTGGGCGGCCGACTGTCGGATCACGGTCTGGAATACGTCCCGGCCGAGGAGTGCACTGAACGCGAGGCGGCGGCCGTCTTTGTCCAGGCGCGGGCGGGCACCGCCGCGACCCCGGAGCAGTGGGCCAAATTTGCCTCGTTCATGATGCTGTTCTTCGGGCGCCTTGACGCGGCGCGGGGATGGACCAAGCAGCTGCACCTCGGCGCCCTGCGCAACAACAACCGCCGCCTGCAGGAGCGCCTGGGTGCCGACTCGGGCGTGGACTCGATCGGCGACTTTCCGCAGGCCCGGTCGCTCTCGCGCTACCTGAACCGCCTCGACGCGGAAGACCGGCTGCCGAAGACGATCCTCTACAACGTCAATCCTGCGGACAACTACGCGTTCGGAACGATGACCGGCAACTTTCAGGACGGCAGCGTCGCGGGCAAGGTCCAGTTCGGCAGCGGCTGGTGGTTTCTGGACCAGCGGGAGGGGATGGAGTGGCAGATCAACGCGCTTTCCAACCTCGGGCTCCTCAGCCGGTTTGTCGGCATGCTGACGGACTCCCGCAGTTTCCTCAGCTACGTGCGCCACGAGTATTTCCGGCGCGTGTTGTGCGGGATGCTGGGGGCCGACGTGGAGGCCGGTCTTGTCCCGGCCGATCGCGAAGCGCTGGGTGAACTCGTGGAGAATGTGTGCTATCGCAACGCGGCCGGCTATTTCGGGATGAAACCGGGCAAAGTCTGAAAAGGCTCCCGGGCGCCGAGCCTCAGAAGAGCGACCGTGCCGCGACGCTGACCGCGGTGATCGGACCCTGATCGCTCAGGCTGTCCACCGCCTGGTTGACCTTGCGCATCGTGCCCTCGGCCTGGCGGTAAAGCTGGTCGTCGCCGATCAGCCGGCCCAGGGTGCCCTTGTCGCTGTTGAGCTTGTCGGTGATCTGCCGGAGGTTCTGGACGGCGACCCTGATGTTTTCCGCCGTCTGGTGGTCGTAGAGGAGCGTGCCGACCGCGCCGTGGCCCGATTTGACCTGATTGAGCATCGACTGGGCGTTGTCGATCAACTTGCGCGCGTCGGTGGCGGCGCCCTTGATCTGGTCGACCGAGGCAAGGAGCTGCTGGTTCAACTGGTCGTCGTTGATGAGCTTTCCGATCGTGCCCTGACCGTCGCGGATCTTGCCGGTGATGGCCTGCAGGTTGGAGAGCGTCGCGGTCAGCTTGGGCCCGTCCTCGTTCACCAGCTTGTTGAGGTTCGAGAACAGGTTGCCGTTCTTGCCTCCCCCCTTGAAGTTCTGCCCGATGTCATTCAGGACCTGCTCCATGCGGTCGCCGAGGGAGCCGAGCTTGGCGATCACCTCGTTCATGTCGATGGTCTCGCGGGTCTTGATCGTGGCGCCCGGTTTCAACGGTGGCGCCCCGGCGGTGCCGAACGAGACCTCGAGGTGATTGGTGCCGAGCAGGCTTGAGGTGGCGACCGTCGCAACCGCGTCGTCGGCGATCCGGACCCCCGGGTCGATCGTGAGCATGGCCTCGGCCTGGCGCCCGGCCAGCAGCGTGTTGCTGACCGCGCCGATGCGCACGCCGGCCATGAGCACATCGTCGCCCTTCTGCAGGCCCTTCAGGTTGTGGAAACGGGCGACCAGGGTGTAGCCCCGCTCCTTGAAGACATGCCCGCCATTCAGCGATTCGAACGTGATCCAAAGCAGGGCGAGGCCGAGGACGAAGAAAAGGCCGACGCGGATGGTCTGCATGCGATTATTCATGGTCGTTCTCCAGTTGTCTAAAGCGGGGATGCTCGAGGTCGATGACCGGGTTGAGAAAGTTGGCGATGACGGGATCAGAGGGCGCCTGGAAGTCCGCCGGGGAACCCACGGCGCGGATTTCTCCGTCGATCAGGATGGCGATGCGGTCGGCGATGGACAGGGCCAGGGCGCGGTCGTGGGTGACGACAATGGAAGTGACCGCGGTGTGCCGGCGCAGGGTCGCGATGATCTCGCTGATCGTGGCCGACATCACCGGGTCGAGTTCGGAGGTCGGCTCGTCGTAGAGGAGGAGTTCGGGCTCCATGACCAGCGCGCGCGCAATCGCCACCCGTTTCTTCATGCCGCCCGACAATTCGGCGGGATATTTGTCGACCGCCGTTTCGAGCGACAGGATCTGCAGCGCGTGCATGACCCGCTCCCGGATGCCGGCTTCGTTGCACAGCCGGTGTTCGCGCGGATAGAGGGCCAGATTCTCATAGACCGTCATGGAGTTGAACAGGGCCCCGGCCTGAAAAACCAACGCGAGGTGGACCTGGGCGCGAGTCTGCGGATCGGAGGCATCGAAGTCCCCGATGAGCACGCGGCCGCTGTCGGGCGGTTCGAGACCCGCGACGTGTTTCAGCAGCACGCTCTTGCCCGCGCCGCTGGGACCCATGATCACGAAGATCTCGCCCGGCTTCACCTCGAGGCTCACGTCCTTGAGGACAGGAACGCGGTCGAAGCTCTTGTTGAGCTTCTCAAAGGTGACGCCGAAGGTCCGGACGGAGGAGGAGGGGCTGGCGGGATCGGCCATGGGAGGGGTCAGATGAGGGCCTAGGTGACAAAGTAGTCGAGCACCAGGATGAGGATGAGGGAGAGGACGACCGCCTTGGTGACGGACGCGCCGATCTCACGCGGGCCGCCGCGCGTGTTGAGTCCGACATAGCAACAGATGAGGACGACCACGAAGCCGAACACCTCCGCCTTGATCAGGCCGTCGCAGACGTCCTTGACCTCCATGTACCGCTTGAGCGCGGTGAAGTAGGCTTCGGGCTCGACGGAAATGAAGGAGGTGTA
>JBJKRV010000382.1:0-5229 GCA_046704465.1 Opitutaceae bacterium
ACGCGCTTATATCCTGATCCCGGTTAAGGGCTTGGAACGGCGGAATCGTCGGCGTCGCGACCAGCGGGGGCGTATTCGTCCTTGCTCAGGCGCCCGGGTCGCCCGTACACCAGCCAGATGCATTCCGGCGTCTGGCAAAGCCCGCACGGCCGTGCGTTGCCCGCACCGGGCCGCCGGACGCTGATCATGGGCGTGCTCAATCTGACGCCGGATTCCTTTTCCGATGGAGGGCAGTTGCCCACGGTGCAGGCGGCGGTCGACCGGGCGGGAGCAATGCTGGCGGACGGGGCCGATGTACTCGATCTCGGCGGCGAATCGACCCGGCCGGGATCGGCTCCCGTTTCGGCGGCGCAGGAATGCGACCGCCTGCTGCCGGCGCTGACCGCCGTCCGGCGGGGGTTTCCGGAGGCCCCGCTGTCGGTCGACACCTACAAGACGGAGGTGGCCGCCGCCGCCATCCGGGCCGGCGCCGACATTGTCAACGATGTCTGGGGCGGGTTGCACGGCATCTCGACCGAGACGCGGCGCGCCTGGAGCCGCGGCGCGCAGGCCGGCTCGCCTGACCGGGCCTGGCGGTGTTCACCCATGGCCGAGACTGTGGCTGCCCTCCGCTGTCCGGTCATCCTGATGCACAACCGGCCCGACCGCGATTATGGCGACTTCTGGGGCGATTTCCTTGCCGATCTGAATCTGAGCCAGGAGGTGACGCGGCGCGCGGGCGTGCCTGATAGCCAGATCTGGCTGGATCCTGGTTTTGGGTTCGCGAAAGGGCCGGCGCAGAATCTCGAGGTCCTGAAATACCTGGGGCGGGTGGTCGCTTTGGGCCGGCCGGTCCTGCTGGGCACCTCGCGAAAATCGACCATCGGGGCGGTGCTGGATGCCCCGGTCGGCGACCGACTGGAGGGGACTGCGGCCACGCTGGTGTGGGGAATCCAGCAGGGATGCCAAATGGTCCGGGTGCACGACGTGGCGGCGATGGCGCGCTTCGTGAAGATGGCCGACGCCATCCGGGCTGGCCGGGACTGGAATTCATGAGTGCTGATACGCTGACACTGTACCGCCTGAGATTCTTCGGCCGCCACGGCGTGCTTTCCGAAGAAACCGCGCGCGGCCAGGACTTCGAGGTCACCGTCCGCCTCGAACTTCCGCTGCGCGCCGCGGGCGTCGCGGACGATCTGGCCCAGACCGTCGACTACCGCGCCGTGCACACGCAGGTGCGGGCGATCATGGAGGGCCCGCGGCGCAAGCTCGTCGAAGCCCTGACGGAGGCGCTGGCGGATGGGTTGCTGCAGGCATTTCCCAAAGTGCAGGCGGTGGACGTGGAGGTGGTGAAGATCCAGCCCCCGGTCGACTTTCCCAGTGGCGGGCTTGGCGTGCGCATCCGGCGGGCCCGCCCGTCCTCGTAAATCATGGCGGCGGCGGTCCGGCAGGCCTTTGTCGGCGTGGGCGCCAATCTCGGCGACCGATGGGCGACCATGGCGGCGGCGCTCGCCGACCTCGCCAGCGAGCCCGGGATTGAATTTCTGGAGCGGTCGCCGGTATACGAAACCGCTCCGGTCGGCGTCCTCGATCAGCCGTTGTTTCTCAATTTGGCCGCCGGCGTCGAGACGACGCTGTCACCCGAGGCCCTGATCGCGGTGCTGCACCGGCTGGAGGCCGGCGCGGGCCGGCGTCGGGAGGTGCGCTGGGGCCCGCGCACGCTTGATCTGGATCTGTTGCTTTTCGAAGGGGAGACGCGGGCGGATCCCGGATTGACGCTGCCGCATCCGCGACTGTGGGAGCGGGCGTTTGTGACCGTGCCGCTGCGCGATCTGCTCGATCGCGACCGCTGGCGCACGCGGCCGGCGTGGGCCGCAGCGCGCACACGGCTGGCCGCCTTGCCGGCCGGCGTTGGCGTAACTCCGTGGGAGCCTCCCGGGTGAAACCGGTTGCCAACCCCGAACCGGCCATCGAAGCTGCCCGTTCCATGTCCGGCCCCTTCACACTGCTGGCGACCGACCCGGGCACTGCCGCCCGCCGGGGGCGCCTGGGCACCCGGCACGGGATCGTGGAAACGCCCATGTTCATGCCGGTGGGCACGCAGGCCACGGTCAAGGCCGTGACGCCGGCGCAGCTCCATGAGCTCGGCGCGCGCATCATTCTCGGCAACACCTACCACCTCAACCTGCGTCCGGGCTCGGAGATCATCCGCGACCTTGGCGGCCTGCACCGGTTCATGGGCTGGGACGGGCCGATTCTCACGGACAGCGGCGGCTTTCAGGTCTTCAGCCTGGCCCGGTTCCGTCAGGTGCGGGACGACGGCATCGCCTTCCAATCGCATCTCGATGGGGCGAAGCTCTTCCTGGGACCGCGGGAGGTGATGACCATCCAGCGCCATCTGGGCTCCGACATCGCGATGGTGCTCGACGAGTGTCCGCCCTGGCCGTGCGAACGGGAGGCGTGCGCCCGGGCCGTGGCCCGCAGCCTGCGTTGGGCCGGGGAGTGTCTGGCCGCCGCGGAGGAATCCGGCGCCCGGGCCGGCGGCCAGCTGGTGTTCGGGATCGTGCAGGGTTCGACGTTCGATGATCTGCGACAGGAGGCAGCCGCCGGGCTGTGCGCCCTGGATTTTCCCGGCTATGCCATCGGCGGGGTCAGCGTGGGCGAGCCCGAGCCCGAAATGCTCCATCAAGTGGCCGCCACGGCCCCGCACCTGCCCGCCGACCGGCCCCGCTACACCATGGGCCTCGGCACCCCTCCGCAGTTGCTGAAGATGATCGCGCTCGGTATCGACCTGTTCGACTGCGTCCTGCCGACCCGGGTCGCGCGCAACGGCCGGGCCTTTACACCGGACGGGCCGATCAATCTGCGCAACGAGCGCTTCCGGACCGATCCGCGGCCGCTGGTGGAGGGGATGGACAACTACACGTGCCGCGAATTCTCCCGCGCCTACCTGCGCCATTTGTCGGTTTCCGACGAGTTGCTGGCGGGCACGCTACTGACCATCCACAACCTGCATTTCTATCTGGACTTGATGGCCCAGGTCAGGAGCCACCTCGAGACCGGCGATTTCGAGCCATGGCACCGCGCCTGGATCGAACGGTACGAGACAGGCGCGGCGGCCGGTTGACGGCCCGGATCAGAATCGGACGCGCATCCCCAAGGTAAAGAGGAGCGAGTTCGGGGAGTGCCTGATCTGGTTGTAGCTCACCGAGGCGACGCCGCTTACCACTGGCGTCAACCAGGTGGTGAACTGCACGGAGTACCTCCAGGCCGGATTCAGCGGGCTGCCTCCGAACGTGTCGGTATAGTCGATCCGGTAGGTGACCGCCAGCGTGTCATCGAGGTCCGACTCGAGCCCGGCGCCCAGCGTCCAGGCGGCGTCGTTGTGCGCGTTCACGATGCCGTTCATGCGCGGCCGCTGCATCACCTCGGTCAGGCCGGCGGTGAAGAAGGGCTTGCCGTATTCGTCCTGGCTGTAGGCGAGCACCGAAGCGCCGAGCACGTGCTGCGGGTTGCTGTATCCCGTCCCCATGAGATGGGAGAAATCATACGCGAAGGTGGCGTCGAATCCCGGTGCCATCGGCAGGTTGACCATCGCCGAGGCGCCTTCGGCGTCGCTGTAGCGGGAGCTGTGATAATGCGCCCAAGTGAGGTCGGCGCCGAAATAGCGCTTTCCGATCAAGCCCGGACCCGACGCGCTGTCGGCGGGCGGAGTCTGGGCGAACAACGTCGCGCCGCCCAGCAGGGCGACGGCTAGCATTAGGTTGCAGTTCTTCATGAGGTTACGGTGGTTTGGGTTGCTGGAACCGACGCGAGCCATGGACCCAGACGTATCAACCGGGTTCCACCGGGCGAACGTTTACGGCGCGAGCCATGGCGATTGCCTTTTTTTTGACGGCAGGAAGGGCGGATCCAGGGGTGGGGGCGAACTTTGGCTGGATTGTGGCGTCGGATACCGGCTAACTCGTGACCCAACATGCGCGTTTTGGTGACCGGCGGCGCCGGATTCCTGGGCAGCCATCTTTGTGACCGTCTGATCGGTGACGGCCACGAAGTCGTGTGCCTTGACAATCTGTTTACCGGCCGGAAGGAGAACGTGGCGCACCTGCTAACCCATCCGCGCTTCGAGTTCGTCCGGCACGACGTCGTGGATCCGTTCAAGTTCGAGGTCGATCAGATCTACAACCTCGCCTGTCCGGCCTCGCCGCCCCACTACCAGTACAATCCGATCAAGACCGTGAAGACGTCGGTCATGGGGGCGATCAACTGCCTGGGATTGGCCAAGCGCGTCAAGGCGCGCGTGCTGCAGGCGTCGACTTCCGAGGTTTACGGCGACCCGAAGGTGCACCCGCAGCCCGAGGCGTACTGGGGCCACGTCAACCCCATCGGCCTGCGTTCCTGCTATGACGAGGGCAAGCGCTGCGCCGAGACGCTGTTCTTCGACTATCACCGGGAGAACGGCGTCGACATCCGGGTGGCGCGCATCTTCAACACCTATGGTCCGCGCATGCTGCCCAACGACGGGCGGGTGGTGTCCAACTTCATCATCCAGGCCCTGGCCGGCGAGGCGCTCACCCTTTACGGCGACGGCGCCCAGACCCGCTCCTTCTGTTATGTCGACGACCTCATCGAGGGCCTGGTCCGGCTGATGAACCACGCCGATTTTGTCGGCCCGGTGAATCTGGGCAACCCGGACGAGTTCTCAATGCGGCGGCTGGCCGAGCTCACGCTGCGGCTGACCGGCAGCCGGTCGAAGGTGGTGCGTCGGCCGCTGCCGGCCGACGATCCAAGGCAGCGCCAACCCGACATCAGCCTGGCGCGGCGAAAGCTGAAGTGGCGCCCCACGATCCAGTTGGAGGAGGGCTTGGAGCGCACGATCGCGTACTTTCGCGACCGCCTGTAAACGCCCGTCGCGGCGGAACCGCGGCCCCGGGATTTGTCATTGGCAAGGGCCGGGCACAAGTTATAGACACTCTGTTTTTGCATGATTTCCTGGCTTCTCAAGAAGTTCTCCGGTCGCCACTACCGCAAGTTCCTCGAGCGGTGCCGGCCCGTCGTGGCCCGGATCAACGAGCTGGAGCGTTCCTACCAGGCCCTGAGCGACGATCAGATCAAGGCCAAGACCGCGGAGTTCCGCGAGCGGCACAAGGCCGGCGAGACCCTTGACCAGCTGCTGCCGGAGGCCTTTGCCGTCGTCAAGAACACCGCCCGCCGTCTGGTCGGCCGCGCGATCACCGTGTGCGATCACGA
>JBJKRV010000383.1:0-3118 GCA_046704465.1 Opitutaceae bacterium
GCGCAGGACAAGGCGGCCGCCGCCGTGGCGGAGCGGCTGGCGAAGGCGGCGGGAACGAAGCTGGGGGCGGTGCGGGCCATCCGCGACTACGTGGCCGAGACGGTCCGACTGGCCGGCCCGGCCTTCACCGATCTGCCGCTGGGCGAGCTGTCGAATGCGGACACGACGCTGGCCGACGGTTACGGCCACGCCGCCGACCGGGCGATTCTCCTCCACGCCATGCTCGAGGCGGCCGGATTGCAGCCGAAGTTCCTGCTCGCCTCGGCGCTGCCGGACGTGCCGAGCCTGGCCGGATTCGCGCAGTCGATGCCGCTGCCCGACGATTTCGACACGCCGCTCGTCAGCGTCGCCGTCGACGGGAAGACCTATTACCTCAACGACACCGACCAGTACGCCCACCTGGGTTCGACCCCGCACGACGACCGGCTGGCGCTTGATCCGGCCACGGGCGCCCACGAGGTCGTCCGGGCCACCGCCGACGGTCACAACAAGGTGGTCACCACCTACGCGCTGAAGCTCGACCAGGGGGGCAACGCGACCATCGGAATCCGTCACGAGTTTTACGGCATGGCGTTCGCGGCGGAGAACCGGCGTTTTTCCGAGCTGCGCCCCGAGGAGCGGGCCCACTATTTTCAGGAAGCGGTGTCGCAGGTGGCGCAGGGGGCGCGCCCGGTGGGCGGGCTGACGACCGATTTCAAAACCTATCCGGGGGTCGAGCACTTCACGGTGGAAGTCGGACGGTATGGCGTGGCCAACGACCGGTGCCTGTATTTCAGCCTGCCGTTCACCCCGCAGTTGTTCCACACGGGGGCAAACCGGCGGACGTTGCCGATGATGATCGACGGATACACGAACGAGATCGTCCGCTCCGAGATCACCCTGCCGCCCGAATTCCGGCACCTGGCGATCGCGCCCCATTCGGCGACGCTGCTCGGTCCGGAAGGCGCCGGAAAGGCGCTGATCACGACGGGAGGAGACAAGGGCGCGTGGGTCGTCACCTACGACCTGGAACACCGCCCCGCCTTCATCAAACCCGCGGATTATCCCGCGGCGCTGCAGGTGGAGTCGGCGCTGACCAACAAGGGCGCCCGGATGCTCCTGGTGGAGCGCGACGCGGCGCCGGCCGGTGGCTCCGGCCACTAACGGTCTCGTGAGGCCGTGAACGATCGGCGCGGGCCAACCGCGCCGGTCCAGCGGGCGTTTGCGCCAAGAGACGGCCCCGCTTCGCCGGACGGCGCGGCCGGAAGGTGAATGGAATTTCAGGTTGGCTTCAGACCGGGTTCAGAGACGGATGCTTATCTGATCTCGCACGGCGAGCCGACGCCCACGCCGGCAGCCGAATCACTCATCCCGAATCACCCCGCCACCTCGATGCAGTCCATCGTCGGCATATGTCGTCATCCAGCAGTCGGTGCCCGTCGGGTACGGCTCGCAACGAGACGGGCCGGCGGCTGGCTGTCGGTCGCAGCGCTGTTGGCGGGACCGCCCCTCCGGGCCGGGTCGCAGCCGGCGGACACGCTCCCGGCGTACCGCGCCGCCGGGATGGTGTCGGGACGGATCGTGGTCTGGGGCGACGACGCGTTCCAGCCGTTGATGGAGCGCTGGGCGCGGGATTTTCAGGCCCGGCAGCCGGGCGTGTCGTTCCGGCTGTTCCTGAAGGGCTCGTCGACGGCGATCGGTGCCCTCTACACCGGCACGGCGCAGATCGGCTGCTATGGGCGGGAAATCCGGCCGCTGGAGATCGTGTCGTGGCGCCGCATCTTCGATTATGATCCGCTCGGGTTTCCCGTCGCCACGGGCGGCTACAACCGGTACAATCGCACCAATGCCGTGGCCATCCTCGTCAACCGGTCCAACCCGCTCCGGCACATCACCCTGGCCCAGCTCGACGCGATCTATTCGCGGGACCGGCGCCGCGGCGCTCCGGTGGCGATCACGCGCTGGGGGCAGCTCGGCCTCACGGGAGCGTGGGCCGACCGGCCGATCACCGTCTACGGTCTGGATGAGAACACCGGCACCGCCCAGTTCTTTTGGCTGCGCGTGCTCGACCGGGGACGGTGGCGCTGCGATCTCCGGCTGCCCAAGGGGGCGCCGCACCGCATGTACGCCGGCTCGGGCAACGCCGCCGCCAACGCGCTCGTGCAGGCCATCGCCGCGGATCCGGCGGCGATGGGGCTGGCCACGTTCCGGAATCTCGCTCCGACGAACCGGGCCCTGGCGGTGGGCGCGACCGCGGCCGGGCCGTTTGTCGAAGGGACGCCGGAGACCGTCGCCGACCGATCCTATCCGCTCAGCCGGCTGGTCTACGTGTACGTCAACCACGATCCCGCCAAGCCGTGGGATCCCAAGGTGCGGGAGTTCCTCCGGTTCATCTTCAGCCGCGAGGGGCAGGCCGACATCGCGCGGGACGGAGGTTACTTCCCGCTGCCGGCCGGGCTGGTGGAAGAGCAGGTGGACAAGCTGAACTGAACCCGGCCGCGCGCCCGGCGGGCGCCGCGACCCCGGACCGAGACGACTACCCCGATGAAACCGACAAGGTACCGCTGGCTGGTGATCGGCATGGTGTTTGCGATCACCGTGGTCAATTACGTGGACCGCTCGGCGATCGCCTTTGCGATGCCGATCCTCAGCCGGCTCTTTCACCTCGACAGCAACCAGATCGGCCTGACGCTGGGCGCGTTCAACATCGGCTACGCGGTGATGGTGTTCGTGGGCGGGCTGATGGTCGACCGCTGGGGCTCGCGCGCCGTCTGGCTCTACGCCGCGCTGGTGTGGTCGCTGAGTATTTTCGCCACGGCGTTCGCGGCGGGCCTGGCGTTCCTCTTCACCGTGCGTCTGGTGCTGGGCCTCGCCGAGGGCCCCAATTTCCCGGCGCTGAACCGCGTCGTGGGCGACTGGCTGTCGCCGCGGGAACGCGCCGTGGCGCTGGCGACGGCCCTGGTGGCGGTGCCGCTCGCCCTGATGATCGGCGGCCCGCTGGTGTCCGAGCTGGCCATCGCCTTCGGCTGGCAGGGCATGTTCATGATCCTGGGGGTGCTGGGCGTGGTCTGGGCGCCGCTGTGGTTTTTCCTGTACCGCGATTTTCCCGAGCAATCCGGCCGGGTGAACGATGCGGAGG
>JBJKRV010000384.1:0-3496 GCA_046704465.1 Opitutaceae bacterium
CCCTCCGGACCTTCGTGACGGGTACGACGACGCCTTTGGCGTGGAGGTTCTCGCCCGGGCGTTCATTCACTACCGGGGCGGCACGAACTGGGATTTCCGGAGCGATGAATATCATGCGCGCAAGACGACGTTTCTCGACGATGCGCTCGAGAGGCTGATGGCCGGCGAGAGCCGCCTCCCACAGGCCGAGTCTTCGGGTAGCGCGCCATGAGGGACGAAAGCAATGGGCCACGGGCAATGAGCAATGGGGATTGCTCTGGTTCCCGCGCTCAGGACTGAAGACCGTAGTCCGGAGCCCGGAGCCGGACATCGAAGGGAGGGATTTGGTCGGGATGACAGGATTTGAACCTGCGACCCCCTGACCCCCAGTCAGGTGCGCTACCAGGCTGCGCTACATCCCGAGATGGAACTGACGCTGGAAGAATTGCGAATGGAGAATCTTGAATTAGTGAAATCAGGAATTCCTCCTGAATTCTCAATTCCAAATTCTCAATTCTCAATTCTCTTCACGCCGACGCGTGCTTGCGGCGACCGCCCTTTGCCGGCTTCGTGGATCCTTTCGCGGCCTTCTTGCGCGGCGGTGCCGCCTTGCGCGCGTGCCCGAATTTCTCCTTCGCCGCCTCCACCCGCGCCGCGATCGGCCGCCCCGCCGTCGTCACCGGCGGCGTCAGCGTGTACTCACCCGCGCTCGCGTGGCCCTCGTTCACCGACAGCAGCTCCAGCAGCGACCGGAGGCCGGTGACCACTTCGCCAATCCGCTCGCGCGCGTTGCGGCCCAGCAGATCCTCCACCGGCCCGTCTTCGGCCACCAGCGAGGTCTCGCCCTCCAGCTTGCGCCGCGCCCCGGCCAGCGTCAGACCGTCGACCAGCAGCAGATGCTTGCTCCGCAACACCTGCTCGACGTCCGCCCGCCGGTACACCCGCGGGCTGTCCGCCGTCTTCTGCACGCCAAGCCCCGGGAACTCCGACTCCCACGAGCGCAGCACGTACGGCTGCAGCCTGGCGATCTGGCAGACTTCGGACGCCTTGAATAGCGCGCGATTGGGAATTTCAACCGGAGGCTCGTTCATCGGCTCTCGAAGACCGCCACCGCCGACCGCGCTCGTGCCGCGGCGGCCGGCCCTTCCGGACTCCCCGTGCCCCGAAAGTATAGCATGCAGGCCGGATAGCCCCGAATGCCCGACGGGCTGCCGCCCCGCCCCGCCTACTTCGCGCGCCGCCGCACCTGAATGCGAATCGGCGTGCCCAGGAAGCCGAACGATTCCCGGATCTGGTTCGCGAGAAACCGCTCGTAGGAGAAGTGAAACGTCGTGGCCACGTTGGTGAAGAACACGAACAGCGGCGGCGCCACGCCGATCTGCGCCGCGTACAGAATGCGCACGTGCTTGCGGCCCGGACTGGCGGGCGGATGCACGGCCGTCACCGCCTCCACGAACTTGTTCAGCTCGGCCGTGGGCACCCGCCGCCGCCGCGCCTCCGCCACCCGGTCGATCATCTCGAGCAGCTTCGGCGCCCGCTCGCCCGTCAGCGCCGAAATGTGCAGCACCGGCGCATTGTCGAGGAACTTCAGCCGGAACCGCAGCTCCTCGTCGAACACCTTCGCCGCGTCGGGCCCCCGCTCCTTCATCAGGTCCCACTTGTTGGCCACGATGATGATGCCGCAGCCGGCGCGGTCGGCTTCGCCCGCAATCGCCGCGTCCTGGTCGGTGATGCCCTCGACCGCGTCCACCACCAGCACGGCGATGTCCACCAGCGCGATCGCCCGCCGCGCGACCAGCACGCTCACCGTTTCGACCTTGCCCGACCGGGCGACCCGCCCCGGCCGCCGGATACCGGCCGTGTCGACGATGCGGAACTGCCGCCGGTGCCACTTGAGCAGCGTGTCGACGGCGTCGCGTGTCGTCCCCGGCACGTCGCTCACCAGCACCCGTTCTTCGCGCAGCAACCGGTTCACCAGCGACGACTTGCCGACGTTCGGCCGCCCGACGATCGCCACGGCGATTTCGGCCGGCACGGCCCGGGCTGTCGCCTCCTCGCTCCGCGTTTCTTCTTCGGCCGCCGCCCGCCCGCGCGCCGACCGGCCGGCTGCCATCTCCTCCAGTTCTTCGTCCGCCGTCTCCGTCCCGGCCGCTGCCCCGCTCGCACTCCGCCCGCCCGGCAACCGGCCCACCGCCTCGTCCAGGAGATCGCTCACGCCCTGGCCGTGCTCAGCCGATATCTCCAACACAGGGTCGAAGCCGAGCTGGTAGAACTCCATCGCGCCGTCGCGCGCCCGGCGATCGTCGGTCTTGTTGATGATCACGATGACGGGGCAGCCGAACTGCCGGATCTCGCCGGCGATCTGCTGGTCCCCCGGCACGAGCCCTTCCCGCCCGTCGACGATGAAGACGAGCAGGTCGGCGCTCTCGAGCGCCTTCCGCCCGTGGGCCACCACCAGCTCATGGAGCGGATCCTGGCTGGCGCCGAACAGCCCACCGGTATCGACCAGCTCGAACCGGGTGCCGCGCCAGACGACCGGCTGGGCGATCGTGTCGCGGGTGGTGCCGGGCACAGGGGCGACGATGGCGCGCCGGCTGCCGGTGATCCGGTTGAAGAGCGTCGACTTGCCGACGTTGGGCCGGCCGACCAGCACGACGGTGGGAACCCGTTTTGCCACGCTTCAGCCTGTCTTTACAGGGCCGGGAGTCACCGGCCGGAGAACGCCAGACTATGATTTAGCCATAGCCTTGACAGCGTAAGTTGAAGACCCTATGATAGTTACAAGTTTTCAGGAGACCATAAGCATGATCAAGGTCGACATCGTCAACGAGGTGTCGAAGGTCGCGGAAATCACCAAGGTCAAAGCCGAAGTGGCCGTCGACGCCGTCTTCGATGCCATGCGGGTCTCCATGCAGCGCGGCGAACGGATCGAACTGCGGGGTTTCGGCGTCTTTCAGGTGAAGCCACGCAAGCGCGGGATCGGCCGTAACCCCCGCACGGGCAAGGAAGTGCGGATCCCGCCCGGGCGAACCATCCGGTTCAAGCCCGGCAAAGACCTGCAGAACATCGGCTGAGCCCGGCGAGCGTTCCGTCCCGCGTCGGGCGGCGCCCGTCGCCCGACCGTACTGTCCCGTCCCGCTTGAAGATCACGAAGACCGGCCGTGACTGACACACACCATCCGGACAGCCCGCTGCCGCCCGACTTCGATCATCTCTTCGAACACAGTCCGTTGGAGGTGGCGAACCTGCCGGACCGCGTCGTCTGGCTGCCACCGCTGCACGGCCGGGCCGCCGGCAAGTTCCGCGACCGGGTCTGGCTGCACGTGCTGCTGTTCCTGGTCACGGTGGCCGTCACCTCGCTGGTCGGCGCCAACCAGTATCTCGCATTCACCTCGAATTTTCTCACAGTCGAGATGCCGTCGTTCTCGATGGCCCTGATCGTGCACGGCCTGTGGTACAGCGTCACGATTCTGGCCATTTTGGGCGCCCACGAGTTCGGGCACTACTTCGCCTGCCG
>JBJKRV010000385.1:0-5161 GCA_046704465.1 Opitutaceae bacterium
GCCAGGATCGGGAGACCCGCCCGTACCGAGGCGGCCACGCCGTCACTGGCGGCCGCGGCCGCCCGGGCCTTCGGGGAATTTCAGGCGCAGCTGCGCGACCTGCCGGGCCCGCCGCTGCACGAGACCATTCCGGGCTTCCACCACACGCGGGGCCGGTTTGACGCGTTGCAGCGGGCGGTCGACGCCGACCCGCACAACCGGGCGGGGCGCACCCGGGAGGAAATCGCCTTTGCCCTCGAGCGTGAGCCGATGGTCGACCGCCTCGATGACCTGCGGCGCCAGGGGGAGATCCCGCTGCGGATCACCCACAACGACACGAAGCTCAACAACGTCATGATCGACGACCGCACCGGCGAGGCCGCGTGTGTCATCGACCTCGACACCGTCATGCCGGGGCTGGCGCCGCACGATTTCGGCGATCTGGTGCGCTCGGCCACCAATGCGGCCGCGGAAGATGAACGGGACCTCGCCCGGGTCTCCGCCCGCCCGGAGATGTTCGAAGCCCTGGTGGACGGGTATCTCGGAGCGACCCGCGATTTTCTGGTGCCGGCGGAACAGGCGCACCTGGTCTTTGCCGCGCAGCTGATGACCTTCGAAGTCGGCCTGCGCTTTCTCGCCGACCATCTCGCGGGGGACGTCTATTTCAAGATCCACCGGCCCGGCCACAACCTCGACCGGGCCCGCGTCCAGTTTGCGCTCCTGCGCAGCCTGGAGGCGCAGCAACGGGCGCTGGAGGCCCTCGTGGCCGGAAGGGCCCGCCAATGAACGTGCTCGTCACCGGCGGAGCCGGCTTCATCGGCAGTCATCTCGTCGAGCTGCTCCACGAGCAGGCCCGCGTCCGGGTGCTGGACAACCTGCGCACGGGGCATCGCCGCAACCTGGAAGGCCTGCGCTGCGACTTGATCGAAGGCTCGATTCTGGATCCGGACGCAGTGGCCCGGTCGGTGGACGGCGTCGATTTTGTCTTTCACCTGGCCGCGCTGACCAGCGTGCCGCAGTCGGTGGAACGGCCGCACGAGTGCGTCGCGATCAACGTCACCGGGACCCTGAACGTGCTGGAGGCGGCGGCCCGCGCGGGCGTGAAGAAGCTGTGCTTCTGCAGTTCCGCGGCGGTCTATGGCGATGCGCCCGGGGTCCCAAAGTGGGAGGATATGCGCCCGGCGCCGACGAGCCCCTATGCGGTGAGCAAGCTGGATGGGGAGTATTACTGCCAGCAGTATGACGCGGCGGGCCGACTGCCGACGGTGGCCCTGCGTTTTTTCAACGTCTTTGGCCCGCGGCAGGACCCGGCGGGGCCCTACGCCGCGGCGGTGACCCGCTTCCTCCACCAGGCGTTGAGGGACGAGCCGATCACCATCCACGGCGACGGGCTGCAGACGCGGGACTTCATCTACGTAAAGGACATTGTCGCCGCCCTGGCCTTCGTGGCGTGGACCTCCGATCTGCGCGGCGTCTTCAACATCGGCTACGGCTCCAGCGTGACGATTCTCGATTTGGCGCAGCAGATCCTGGCGCTGACCGGCTCGCACTCCTCCATCCGGTTCGCGCCGCCCCGGCCCGGTGACGTCCGGCATTCGCTGGCCGCCGTCGAGAAGCTGCGCACCGCGGGCTACCGCCCGGCCGGGTCGCTGGAGCGGGGCCTGGCCGAAACGATCGCGGCGGTGCGCGCGGCGACCGTCCCCTCGTCATCATGAAAAAGGACTCGGCGGAAAACCGGCAGCGCGAGCGCGTGCCGACGGAGATCTTCGACACCGCCGAGGCGGCCGCCGCGGCGCTGGCGAGGGAGGTCGCCGAGCTGATCGCCGCCAACGACCGGTCCGGCCGGCCGACCGTCCTCGGCCTGGCGACCGGATCGACGCCGGTGAATCTTTACCGCGAGCTGATCCGCTTGCACCGCGAGGCGGGCGTGAGCTTTCGCCGGGTGGTGACGTTCAACCTCGATGAGTACTACGGACTGGGTCCCACGCACCCGGAGAGTTACCGGCGCTTCATGCAGGAGCAGCTGTTCGACCACATCGACATCGTGCCGGAAAACACCCACGTCCCGGACGGGCGGGTGGAGCGGGGGCAGGTGTACGAGTGGTGCCGCCGGTACGAGGAGGAAATCCGCCGCGCCGGCGGCATCGACCTGCAGGTGCTCGGTGTCGGGCGGACCGGGCACATCGGATTCAACGAGCCGGGATCCCTGCGGGATTCCCGCACCCGCCTGGTGACGCTCGACACCCTGACGCGCCGGGACGCAGCCCGGGATTTCCTGGGGGAGGCGAACGTGCCGCACTACGCGATCACGGTGGGCGTGGGGACAATTCTCGAGGCCAGGCGAATCGTGTTGCTGGCATGGGGCAAACGGAAGGCCGGGGTGATCGCCCAGGCGGTGGAGCATCCTCCGGCCGAAACCCTGCCGGCCAGCCTCCTGCAGGGGCATCCGGCGGTGCGATTTCTGGTCGATCGCGCGGCGGCTGGCGAACTGACGCGGGTGCGCTGCCCCTGGCTGGTCGGACTGGTGGAGTGGAATCCGCCCCTCGTGCGCCGGGCGGTCGTGTGGCTGGCGCTGACCACGAAGAAACCGGTGCTCAAGCTGCTCGACGAGGATTACAGCGAGCACGGCATGGCGGACCTCCTGACCGAGTTGGGGCCGGCCTACGGGATCAACATTCGCGTGTTCAACGAGCTGCAGCACACGATCACCGGCTGGCCGGGCGGCAAGCCGCAGGCCGACGACAGCTGCCGGCCGGAGCGGGCCGCGCCGTTCCCCAAGCGCGTCGTCGTTTTCAGTCCCGAGCCTTCGCACGATGTGCTGGGAATGGGCGGCACGCTGCGCCGCCTGCAGGAGCAGGGGCACGCCGTGACCGTCGTGTATCAGACCTCGGGCAATCTGGCCGTGCCGGATGAGGAGGCGATGATGGCGGCCGACCTGATGGCCGAGCTGGCGCCCGCGCCGGGGCCGACGAATGGGTTTGTCCGGCGCGTGCATGCGGAACTGGCGGGCAAGACCGCTTACGAGCCGGACTCGTCGGCGATCCGGCGGCTCAAAGGGCTCCTGCGACGTAGCGAGGCGAGGGCGTCGCTGCAGGCCTGCGGCACCGCCGCCGAGCACCTGCGATTTCTGGACCTGGGCTTTTACGAGCGCGGCCGCTACCGCCAGTTCCGGCCCGACGATGCGGACGTGGAGGCGCTGGTGGGCGTGCTGGACGAGATCAAGCCGCATCAGGTCTTCGCCATCGGTCTCCACGACGACCCCAATTCCGTCGCCGCCGTCTGTTTCGACCTCGTGCGGCGGGCCTGTGCGCGTCTGGCCGGGGCGGCCTGGTTCGCGGACTGCCGGATCTGGCTCTACCGCGGCGTCGACACGCCGTGGGACGCGGCGGAAGTCGACATGGCCGTGCCCTTGAGCCCGACGGAGCTGGCCCGCAAGGGGCAGGCGATTTTTCACCATCGGAGCCAGCGCAGCCAGACACCGATGGCGACGGGCCTCCGCGAGCCCTGGCAGCAGGCCGAGCAGCACAGCCGGGCCCTGGCCGGGACTTATGACCGGCTCGGGCTGGCCGACTACGAAGCGATTGAAGCCTTTCAACGATGGCACCCATGAATACGACTACGCACAGTCCCGATTGCACCGTTCTTCCCGTCCGTCCCCGCCTGCGTCCGCCACTGGAAGAATCCTTTCTTCCCGCAGCGCTCTGGAACCGGGCCTACCGGAAATTGGTCGAGGCCGATCCCGCGGCGCGCGCCGTCTCGCTGGCATTGATCGGCAGCGAGGGGACGGCGGCGCGCTTCGACTGCCGCGTGCTGGGCGCTGCGCATCCGGCCTCGAACCTGACGTTCCCGTACCTGGAACGCCTGCTCAAGTTTCTGCTGTGGCAGAAGGGCGGCGCGGAGGTGTGGGTGGCCGGTGCCGACGAGGAGGCCGCCAGGCTCGCCCGGGTGTATGCCCCCGGCGGGGAACGCGCGTTCGACAGCGCCTTCCTGGGCGGCAGTGTCTTTGGCCGGCCCTTCCGCGTGAAGTCGGTGGCGGCGCGTCAGCTGCCCGAGGCTCGCACGGAGCAGCGCATGATTGGACGGCATCTGGACGGATGCCGGATCGGCTTTGACCTGGGCGGCAGCGACCGCAAGGTCGCCGCCCTGATCGACGGGCGGGTGGTGTTTTCGGAGGAGGTCGCCTGGGATCCCTATTTTCAGAGTGATCCCGCCTACCACCTGGCCGGCGTCGCCGACTCCCTGCGGCGGGCGGCGGCGCATCTGCCGCGGGTCGACGCCATCGGCGGCAGTGCGGCGGGGATCTACCTGGACAACGAAGTGCGGGTCGCCTCGCTCTTCCGCGGTGTGTCGGGCGAGCAGTTCGAGCGACACATCCGCCGGATGTTTTGCGCGCTCCAGCAGCGTTGGGGCGGCGTTCCGGTTGCGGTGGCAAACGACGGGGAGGTCACGGCCCTCGCGGGTGCGGCGGCCTACGGGGAGAATGCCCTGCTCGGCCTGTCGCTCGGGACGAGCCTGGCGGCCGGTTATGTGACCCCGGAGGGCGGGATCACCACGTGGCTGAACGAATTGGCGTTCGCCCCGGTCGATTATCATCCGGACGCCCCCCGCGACGAGTGGTCGGGCGATGCGGGCTGTGGCGTGCAGTATTTCTCCCAGCAGGCGGTGGATCGTCTGGCCGGCCGGGCCGGGTTCACCTTCCCTTCCAGCCTGCCACAAGCCGCGCGGCTGGCGGAGGTCCAGCGGGCGCTCGCCCGCGGGGATGACCGGGCCAGGGCCGTCTACGAATCCCTGGGCACAAGCATGGGGTACGCCTTGGGACACTACGCCGATTTCTTTGAACTGCGCAGCGTGTTGATTCTCGGCCGGGTGACGTCCGGCGGCGGCGGCGGAATCATCATTGAACGCGCGGAGGCGGTGCTGCGGGCCGAGTTTCCGGAACTGGCCGAGCGCGTGCGGCTGCGCTTGCCCGACGAGACCGCCAAGCGGCACGGGCAGGCCATCGCCGCCGCCGGCCTGCCGGCCCTGGCGGGCGTCCCGGACAGTGAACCTGCGCACGCCGGCCGCCCGGGCGAGGTCCGCCGGAGCAAGGAGCGGGCGCGTCCTTTCCGCCGGGCGGCGATGGGGCGGGGAATCTGGCCGGCGCGGGCCCGGGCGCACCCATGAAGTGGTCCCAACCGAATGC
>JBJKRV010000386.1:0-2667 GCA_046704465.1 Opitutaceae bacterium
TGTCAGCGGTCTGCTCTGCGGCCCCGGCCCAGCAGCAGGGCGTCTGGCGACACAGCGGATCGATGTTCATCCTCACCACGCCCGACGGCGCCAACCTGCCCGCCTCGGCGTCGGTCGAGAACTTCCCGCTGCTGGTGCGGCTGGACAAGGACTTCTTCGACTTCGCCCAGGCAAAGCCCGACGGAAGCGACATCCGCTTCTTCGCCGCCGACGGCAAGACTCCGCTGGCCTTTCAGATCGACCACTGGGACGCCAAGGCCGGCTCGGCCGCGATTTGGGTGAGAATCCCCAAGATCACAGGCAACGCCCGGCAGAAGATCGTCCTGCGATGGGGCAACCCCGCCGCGGACAGCGCGTCCGACGGCGCGGCCGTGTTCGGCCCCGCCAACGGCTATGCCAGCGTCCTGCACCTCGGCGAGAGCCTCAAAGACGAGGTCGGCACGATCGAGCTCCACAACGCCGGCTCGACAGTGACGGAAGGCGTGATCGGCAAGGGGCGGCGCATCACACAGGGCAAAGGCATCAACTGCGGCGAGCACATCACCAAGTACCCCTACAGCGACCAGCCGTTTACGTCCGAGGCCTGGGTCCGCCCCAAGGCGGCCGGTGCGGCGATGTTCGGCTGGGGGCGCTACGCCACGCGTTTCAACGGCCCGACGGGGGCTGGCGACGAGGTGGTAATCAACATCACCTCGCCACCGCGATTCACTTGGACATCCGATGGTCCGGGCGGGGCGGGGTCCGACAGGCCGGTCGCGCTGGGGCGGTGGTACCACGTGGCCGCGACGTACTGCGACGGCAACAGCCGGCTGTATGTCGACGGCAGGTTGGAGGGCAAGAGCCGTCATCCCGGCGCCATGTCGATCGTCAGAGACATCAACATGACCATCGGCGGCCTGAGGGGAACCTACCAGTACACGGGCGACATCGACGAGCTGCGCGTCTCGCGGGTGGCGCGGTCCGCCGATTGGATCAAGCTGGAATATGAGAACCAGAAGCCCATGCAAACGCTGGTCGGCTCACTGGTCAGGCCAGGCAACACCTTCTCCGTCTCGCCGGAGAAGATCGAGATCGACGAGGGCGCAAGAGCCACCGTCACCGCCCGGGCCGACGGGGCGATGAAGGTCTACTGGATCGTCAAGCGGCTCAACAAGACGCCCATCGTCGCGGTGGACCGGCTTTCGTATACCCTCACCGCCGGGCGGGTTCCCAGCGAGACGGCATACACGCTCCAGTTCAAGGCGGTCTATCCCGACGGCGTCAGGACCCGCGACATTCCAGTCAAGATCCGCAACACGATCCCCGAGCCCGTATTCACCCTGCGGGCGCCGGCTGCCTGGAATGGGCGGGATCCCATCGAAGTGGTGCCGGAGATCTGCAATCTCAAGGCGATGCAGGCCAAAGGCGCGGGCAAACTGAACTACCACTGGAGCATCTCCGGCGGAGCGGTAATCAAGCAGGTCAAGCCGGACAGGCTGCTGCTCAAACGTTCCCAGTACAGCGGCAGGATCACGGTCACGCTTGCACTCGATAACGGCGGCGACGAGTATCGTTCCTCGGCCGACATCCAGGTCACCGAGCCGGCAAGCGATCCATGGGTATACCGCACGCCGGGCAAGGACGAGAAGCCCGAGGAAAACCAGTTCTACGCCCGCGATGATAAGAACGAGGGCAGACTGTACTACAACGGCACGCTGGACCGCCCAGCCGACTCGGTATTCCTGCGCGTTCTCGCGAACGACAAGCCCTTTGCCTCCGAGAGCAAGACACTGGCTCCCGACCGGTCGTATGCGTTCACCATCAAGCTTCGGCCCGGGCTGATCAAGTACCGCGTCGAGTTCGGCTGCAAGGCCGGCGGCGTTGAGAAGGTTCTGCACAAGGTTGGCAATCTCGTCTGCGGCGACGCGTACATCATCGAGGGCCAGTCCAACGCGGAAGCCACCGGCCCCAACAACGGGCCTTCGGAGGACCCGCAGACGCCCCTGAGCACGTGGATCCGCAGCTATGGCAATCAGCACACCGGGAAGGTCACGGGAGGCTGGGGCAATGCGGTGCGAACGCGGATATGGGGCAAGCCCAACTACGGCTACTGCCAGATCGGCGCCTGGGGGATGGATCTCGCGCAGCGGCTGGTGACCAAGTACAAGATTCCCATCTGCATCATCAATGGCGCCTACGGCGGCACGCCGATCTACCAGCATCAGCGCAACCCGGACAATCACTTCGATTCCAGCGGTGAGTTCTACCGCAACCCGTACAAGATTTACGGCAGCCTGCTGACCCGCGTGACGGCAGCGAAGCTCACCGACGGCATTCGCGGTATGCTGTGGCACCAGGGCGAGAACGACCAGGGCAGCGGCGCGCCCACCGGCGACTACGACTGGAAGTCCTACCAGCAGTACTTTGTGGACATGGCCGCCGCCTGGAAGCAGGACTTCCCCAACATTCAACACTACTACGTCTTTCAGATCTGGCCCAACGGCTGCAACATGGGCGGCACGCAGGCGGGCGACATGCTGCTGGAGGTCCAGCGAACGCTTCCGAGGCTGTTTTCCAACATGCGGATCATGTCCACGCTCGGCGTCGTCAGCAAGAGTACGGGGCGCGGGATGGCGCACTTCGACCTCGAAGGCTACCGCCAGATCGCCGACCTGATCGCCCCACTGG
>JBJKRV010000387.1:0-7667 GCA_046704465.1 Opitutaceae bacterium
ACCACGCTGATGTTGTCGAACGCGCCGGTGACGACGAGGGCGGCGAACGACAGCCAGAACCACGGCGACAGGCCGAAGACGATGATGGCGGCGCCAAAGCCGCCGACCGCCCAGAGGAACGTCCGGCCGGGCCGCGGCCACGGCGCGCGATGGGCCGTCCACAGCGCCATGGCAAAGGCGCCGATCGAGGGCGCCGCGCGGAGCCAGCCGAGGCCGATCGGGCCGACGTGCAGGATGTCGTCGGCGAAGATCGGCAGGAGGGCGATGGCGCCGCCGAGCAGCGTGGCGAGCAGGTCGAGGGTGCTGCCGGCGAGGATCTCGGTGCGGCGCCAGATGAATTCCACGCCGGCCAGCAGGCCGCGCCACGAGCGCACGTCGGCGGCCGGCTCGGGCGGGTTGAGGTAGACGACGCGCGTGAGCAGGAGGCAGAAGATGCCGCCGAGCAGCACGTCCAGCAGGTACACGCCGGCATAGCCGATCCCGGCGATCAGGAACCCGCCGAGCGCCGGGCCGACCATGGTGGCGACCTCGAAGGCGCTCGAGTTCCAGGTGATGGCGTTGCTCAGCGTCGGGAGCGGCACCAGCCACGGGACGAGCGAGGCGCGCGCCGGCCAGCCGAGGACGCGGGCGCCCGCCATGATCAGCAGGGCGAGGTACATGAGCGGCAGCGCCGGCTCGTCGAAGCGGAGCCCGCCCGGGACCGTCTGCCGTTCGAAGAGGCCGGCGGTCCGGCGCAGCCAGCCGTTGCCCCAGCGCAGCGGCGCCCACGCCGGCAGGTGCGCGTGATAGATCGAGAGGAAGGCGAGGGCGGCCGACATGGCCATGATCGTGAGCTGCGCCGCGGCCAGGATGCGGCGCCGGTCGTGCCGGTCGGCCAGCACGCCCGCCGGGAGCGACAGCGCCAGCAGGGGCAGGGCGTTGACCAGGCCCACCAGCCCGAGGGCCGTGGCCGAGTGGGTCCATTGATAGATCTGCCACGCGACGGTCACGGACACGGCCTGGCGTCCGACCGAGGCGAGCCAGGCGCCGATCAGGTAGTTGCGGAAAGGCGCGGACCGGAGGGCGGCGTAGGGATCGTGCGGTCCGGGGACGGCGGCCGGCGGAGAGGACATGCGGGGCGGTCAGCAAAGCGCGGCCCGCGACCCGTGCAAATGGAAATCCACCGCCGCCGTCATGGGCAGGCGGGAGCAGCGGGCCGGCGGAGCAAGCGCCCGGCCGCGCCGCCACCCTAGCGCGCGAAGAACGGATTGTGCTTCAACTCCTGCGCCACGGTCGTGAGGGGACCGTGCCCGGCGGCGATCACCGTGTCACGCGGCAGCGTCAGGATCTTGTCCACGTCGTTGCGGTATTGATCGGCCTGGGAGACGAATCCCCCGCCCATCGAGCTGGCAAACATCGAGTCGCCGCAGATCGCCAGCGGCCAGGCCAGGCCGGTGACGAAATAGGTGGTCTGCCCGGGCGAATGGCCGCTGGTGAGGAGGGTCTTGATGGCCAGGCGGCCGAGGTGGAAGGTCTGGTGTTCGCGGAACGTCTTGCCCCCCGGCCAGGGCTCGAGCTCGCAGGCCCACAGCTCGGCGCCGGTGGCCGCGAGGAGGCGGGGCACGTCGGCCACATGGTCGTCGTGCGTGTGGGTGAGAAAGAGGTAGCGCACCGAGAGCTTTTCGGCGGTGATGACGCCGAGCATGCCGTCGCAGGAGGCTCCGGTATCGAACGCCGCCGCGAGGCGGGTCGCGGGATCCCACGCCAGATAGCTGTTCACCCTCATGTCCTCGAACGCGGTGTTGAACAGGGCGAACCCGCGGGGAAAGACGGGGGCATCCGGGTACCACGCCTTGCGCCCGAGCGCCACCAGTTGGTCGGCCCCGAGCCGGAGCACCGGGGCCACCGCCCGCGCCGCCGCCTCGTCAAAGCTTCCGGCCCGCAGGCGACGCACCGCCGCCGCCTCAAGACCGGCGCGGCGCGCCAGTTCGGCGTCGCCCAGTCCCAGGCCCCGCTGGGCCTTGCCGATGACGTCGTCATAGTTGTCCTCCAGCGGAATCCGGCTCATGCCCGCGAAAAGACACCCGGAACGGGCCGGCGGCAAGCGCGACCGGCAAAACGTCGCCGGCGCGCGGAAACTCCCATTGACAGCAGCGGAGCCGTTTCGCACGCTGCCGGCACCTCTACCAAGCAACTCCACCTGTTACCCCTCCAGCCTGAGTTGCCCCCCATGACCCTGTCGAAGCGTTCGCAAATTGTCGCGGCCTTTGGGCTCGCCGACGTGTGTTGGTTTGTCGGCATTGTCCTCGCCGTGATGGCGGGCGAACCCTTCGGCACCGAGGCGTTCTGGGTTTTTGGCGGGCTTGGCCTCTGGTGCCTGATTCACGGCACCCAGATGTGGGGAAAGGTCGGCGGGTTTCCGCTCTGCGGCGAGGACGGGCATCCCTGCTGCGTCAGCCTGCTGCGCAACCTGGCCATGACGCTGCTCGTTTACGCCGGGATCGGCGTGATGGGCACGCCGCTGTGGATCGCGGCCTACTACCTGGCGCATCACCGGATCTTCTGAGCCGGGCGGCGGACGCCGGGTCGCCATTTCGTTTGCGGTCAGGTGGCGGATGGGCGAGGCTCGCACCTCATCCATGAGTTCATCGGATTTTCTCAACTCCCTGTTCTCCCTGAAGGATCGCGTGGCGGTGGTGATCGGCGGCACCGGCGAGCTGTGCGGCGCCATGGCCGAGGGACTGGCCAGCGCCGGGGCGGAGGTCGTGCTGGTCGGACGCAACGAAAAGAAGGCGGCGGCGCGGCTGGAGCGCATCGCCGGGGGCGGCGGACGCGGGTGGTTTCACGCGGCGGAAGCCACCGACCGGGCCCAGCTCGAGACCCTGCTCGCCGCGGTGCTGGAGCGCAGCGGCCGGGTGGATGTGGTCGTCAACGGCGCGGGAGTGAACTCGGCCACGCCCTTCCTGGACATCAACGAGGAGGAGTTCGACCGGCTGGTCGGCGTGAACCTGAAGGCGGTGTTCCTGGGCTGTCAGGTGTTCGGCCGGCACCTGGTCGAGCGCGGCCAGGGGGGATCGATCATCAACCTCGGCTCCATGTCCGGCATCGTGCCGCTGTCCCGGGTCTTCACCTACTCGGCGACCAAGGCCGCGGTGCACAATCTGAGCAAGAATCTGGCGCGCGAGTGGGCGCCGGGCCGGGTCCGCGTCAACGTGCTCGTGCCCGGTTTCTTTCCGGCCGAGCAGAATCGCAAGGTCCTCACCTCCGACCGGGTGACCAGCATCATGGGGCACACGCCGATGAAGCGCTTCGGGGAGGCGCGCGAATTGGTCGGCGCCACGCTGCTGCTGGCGGCGGACGCGGGTTCGTTCATCACCGGGGCGGAGATCGTGGTCGACGGCGGCTACCACGCGATGACGATCTGAGGCGGCGCCGCCAGGCGGACCGATCCGCGGCGGCGCCCGCCCGGCCGTGAAGAGACTGCCGGGCAGTGTATAAAACGGCGTTTGGTACGTAATCATCCACGCCGATAATATTGTTGTCTATGTAGCAAAAGACCCTTTTATAACTGGGTCATGGTAACCAACAAAATGAAACAACTGGCCGCCTATCAGGAGAAGGTGGTGACCCTGCAAAAGTCGATCGACCGCGAGAGGAGCAAGGCCTTGTCGGGTTTGCACGAAAAATATGGATTCTCCAGCGCCGAGGAACTGATCAAGGCCATCCGGGCGGCGGCGGGACCGGGCGGCGGCCATCGGCGGCGCAAGGCCGCGCCCCATCGCAAGCATGCGCGCATCACTCCGGAGCTGAAGGAAAAGATCAAGGCGGCGCTGCAAGCCGGAAAGACCGGCGGGAAGGTGGCGGCGGAGTTCGGGGTGTCGCTGCCGAGCGTCTACAATCTGAAGAAGGAATTTGGATTGGTGAAGGCGCGGAAAAAGAAATAGCGAGCGGGCGCCGGATTGGCGACCTCCGCGATGGCGGAGGTCTTTTTATTTGCCGGCTTGTGCCGGCCGCGGGCCGGTGCGAAGGTGCGGGCCGATGTCTTCCGATTATGTTCAGGCCAACACCAACGGGCGCCTGCACCCGGCGGATGAGCCTTCGATCTCGCCGCTGAACCGGGGCTTTCTCTACGGCGATGCGATTTATGAAGTGTGGCGGACCTATCACGGCGTGGTGTTCGCGTGGGCGGAACATTGGGAACGCCTGGAAGCCTCGGCGCGCGCGCTGACGCTGCCGCTGCCGGTGGAACGGGAAGGCCTGCGGGAGGAGATCCGGCGCACGGTCGCGGAATTCGCCCGGCGGACGGGCCGGCGCGAGGAGGTCTATATCCGGCTGCAGGTGACGCGGGGCGGCGGGCCGATCGGGCTCGATCCGGCGCTGGCCGACCGGTCGGATTATGTGCTCCTGGTGCAGACCAACCGCGAATTTCCGGCCGAGAAGCGAAGCCAGGGCCTGCGGCTGTCGCTGGCGCGCGAGTTGCGCCGCAACGACCGGCGCACGATCGATCCGGCGTGGAAGACCGGCAACTATCTGAACAATCTGCTGTGCCTGCGCGAGGCGAAGGGGCGCGGTGCAGACGAGGTGGTGATGGTGAACCTGAGCGAGGAGATCACTGAGGCGGCGGTCTCGAACGTGCACTTTGTGCGGGGGGGGGCGGTGTTGACGCCGGCGCTGGAAAGCGGGCTGCTGGCCGGGGTGACGCGCCGCCTCCTGGTGACGAAAATCGCGCCGGCGGCGGGCGTGCCCCTGCGCGAGGTGAAGCTGCGGGCGTCCGACCTCGCCGGGATGGAGGAGTGCTTTCTGACCTCGACGACAAAGGACGTGACGCCGGTGGCCGCCATCGACGAACACCGGTACCAGGTGGGGGCGCACACGGTCGCGGCCCGGCTCAAGGCGGGGTTCACGGCCTTCGCCGCCGCCTACGCGGCGGAGCTTCCGGAATTGCAGGTGCTGTAGGGTGGGGCGGAACGGCCTGCGACCGGTCGCGGCGGGCGCCGGGAGCCCTCGACCGCGGCCTCAGTACCGGCGGAGCGACGGGTCGATTCTGTCGGCCCAGGCGGCGATGCCGCCGGCGATGTTGCGCGCCGCGGCGAAACCCTGGCGGCGCAGGAACGCGGTCACGTGCCGGCTGCGTTCGCCGTGGTGGCAGAGGACGAGGATGGGCCGGTCGCGCGGCAGATCGTCGAGACGCTCCGGGACCTGGCGCATGGGAATGTGTTCGCTGCCGCCGATCCGGCAGATGGCCACCTCATACGGTTCCCGGACATCGAGCAGGAACGCGGCGGCCGCGAGCCGGCTGGCGTCGTCAACCGTGATGTCGAGCGGCAACCCGTCGCCGGGGGATGGAGCCGGCGGCGGAGGCGCCGGAGAACAGGGGGTCGGATACGCGGCGGGGTCGACCGCCTTGATCCGCGGCTGGTCGCCGCACAGCGGGCAGGCGGGATCGCGCGCGATCTCGAGCAGCCGGGACACCTGCGTGAGGGCATCCACCATCAGCAGGCGCCCACGCAGCGGCTGGCCGAGTCCCAGCAGAAGTTTGATTACCTCCATCGCCTGCAGGCTGCCGATGACTCCGCAGAGTGCGCCAAAGACGCCGACCTCGCCGCAGTTGGGAACGGATCCGGGCGGGGGCGGTTCGGGAAACAGGCAGCGATAACACGGCCCGCCTCCGCGGGCATCAAACACCGACACCTGGCCTTCGAACTTGAAGATGCTGCCGTGAACCACCGGCCGCTGTGCGAAAAACGCCGCGTCGTTCACGAGATAGCGGGTGGCGAAATTGTCCGAGCCGTCCACGATCACGTCGTAGCGCGAGAGGAGCGCAACCGCGTTCACCGGCGTGACGCCGTCGGCATGGAGCTCGAGACGCACCTGCGGATTCATGGCGGCCAGCCGGCGCGCGCCGGATGCGACCTTGGGCGTCCCCACCGACGCGGTGTCGTGCAGGATCTGGCGCTGCAGGTTGTGGGCCTCGACCTGGTCGAAGTCGGCCAGCCCGATCGTGCCGATGCCGGCCGCGGCGAGGTAGAGGGCCGCGGGACTCCCGAGGCCGCCGGCGCCCACCATCAGGACGCGCGCCGCCGCCAGCCGGCGCTGACCCCCGACCCCGACCTCGTCGAGCAGGATGTGGCGGCTGTAGCGGCTGAGTTCGTCCGGCGAGAGTTCGGGCAGAGGATCCGGCATGGTGCGACGCGGTAAAGTGCGTCCAATCGCGCGGTTTTCGCAACCGCATTTGTGCCTCGACGGCGGGTGGCGGCCGGATGAATTAGGTGACGGCAATCGCATGCGGTGCCTCGGCATAGATTACGGCGACAAACGGATCGGCCTCAGCTACGGCGACGAGCTGGGGGTGGCGACGCCGCTGCCCGCCCTGACGGACGCCGCCCCCGCCGACCGGCTGGAAAGGCTGGCGGCGATCGCGCGCGAGCGGCGCGTGACGGACCTGGTGGTGGGCCATCCCCTGAACATGGACGGCACCGCCGGATTCAAGGCCCGGGAAGTGGAGGCCTTCGCCGCCCGGTTGGGACAAAGCCTGGGCCTGCCGGTCCATCTGGTCGACGAGCGCCTGACCTCGTACGCGGCGGAGGAGGCTACCCCGCCGGCGCGACGGCGCGCCCTGCGCCGGTCGGGCGTGGTCGATTCGCGCGCCGCGTGCCTCATCCTGCAGGATTTCCTCGATCAGCGGATTCCGCCGCCGGAATTGTAGGCGCCTGCTCGCGGACGATCAGCGTTCCGGAGGCAATCGCCGGCCATCGCGTGCGAGGACGTTCCTACCCGAGAACAATCCCGGGTTTACCATCTGTAGGAGCCTGCTTGCAGGCGATCGACAATCGGAGGGAATCGCCGGCGAGCAACGGCTTGCAGGCGACGATTTCGCAGGCAAGCTCGCTCCGCAATGGCCGGACATTTGAAACCCAGCGCCGCCACCCGCTGGAAGTGCGTCTGCGACTACGACGGCCGGGGGTTCACGGGCTGGCAGAGCCAGCCGGGAGGCCGGTCCGTGCAGGACGTGATTGAACGCCGCCTCGGACAGATTTTCGGCCGCACGGTGCGGATTCACGGCAGCGGCCGGACCGACGCGGGCGTGCATGCGCTCGGTCAGGTGTTTCATTTCGACGCCGACTGGAGGCACGGTGCGGAGCGGCTGCGCGCGGCGCTGCGCGCCGGCTTGCCGCCGGCGGTCGGCATCCAGTCGGTGCGCGCCGCGCCCGCGCGATTTCACGCACGCTTCGGGGCGCGCGGGAAGGTTTATCGCTATCAGGTGCACCAGGGCGGGCCGGCCGGCGTGTTTCTTCATCCCTTTTGCTGGTCGGTCCCGCAGACGCTCGACCTCGCGGCGATGCGGGCGGCGGCGGCGAAGCTGGTCGGCCGGCACGACTTCTGCGCCTTCTCCGCGGTCAACGGCGCGGACCGCGGGGACACGATCCGGAATCTGCGGCGCCTTGATATCGGCCGGCGCGGCGCGCTGCTCCGCATCACGGCCGAGGCTGATGGTTTCCTCTACAAGATGGTGCGCAGCCTGGCGGGCGCGCTCGTGGCGGTGGGACAGGGCAAACTGACTCCGGCCGGCGTCGCGGGCATCCTGCGCTCGGGACGGCGCTCGCACGCGGTCCAGACGGCGCCGGCGCAGGGCCTGTTTCTGGTGCGGGTGCGCTATTGACCCATGACGGCCGACGGCGCAGTCGGGC
>JBJKRV010000388.1:0-2942 GCA_046704465.1 Opitutaceae bacterium
CCGTGCTGGGCGATGTAGGCGTCGCTCGTTTGCGGTTTCTCGTAGGTGCTGCTCTTGGAGATCTTCTTCCGGTCCTCGTCAACGATGAAGCCGTGCGTGAGGACGGCGCGGTAGGGGGCGGCGCCGAAGGCGATCACGCTCGTCCAGAGGGAGGACTGGAACCAGCCGCGATGCTGGTCGCTGCCCTCCAGGTAAAGGTCGGCGGGCCAGTGGGTGCCGCCGTGTCCACGCTTGAGCGTGGCCGCGTGGGTGGACCCGGAATCGAACCAGACGTCGAGGGTGTCGCGACCGCGGGAGAGACGCGCGGGCGGCGGCCAGCCGGCCGGCAGGGGAACGCCGTCCAGGAGCTCGGCCGGCTCCGTCTCGAACCACAGATTGGAGCCGCGTGACTCGACCCGGTCGGCGATCGCCCGCACGACGCCGGCATCGAGGTACGCGTTGCGCTGCTCGTCGAAGAACGCGGGAATCGGCACGCCCCACGCGCGCTGGCGGCTGATGCACCAGTCCGGCCGGGATTCGACCGCGGCGCGGAGCCGCGCCTCACCCCACGCCGGAATCCAGCCGACCTGGCCGATGGCGGCGAGCGCCTCCCGGCGCTTGCCCTCCTTGTCGAGCGAAACGAACCACTGGTCGACGGCGCGGAAGACGATCGGCGTTTTCGAACGCCAGCAGTGCGGATAGCTGTGCGAGAATCGGGCATGGGCCAGCAACGCGCCCGCGGCTTCGAGCTTCTTCAGCACGGCGATGTTGGCGGGCGAGGTTCGTTTTTTGGCTTCGTCCTCGACCGTTTCCAGCGTCGTCAGGCCGACGAGATCCGCGGGCATGCGGCCGTCGTCGATGAAGCGGCCGTCGTCGCCGACGGGACAGTAGATCTCGAGGCCGTACTTCTGGCCGGTCAGGTAATCCTCGAGGCCGTGGCCGGGCGCGGTGTGCACGCAACCGGTGCCGCTTTCGGTCGTGACGTAGTCGGCCAGCACCACCGGCGAGGCGCGGTCGATGAAGGGATGGCGGGCCTGGAGATGCTCAAGCGCGGCGCCCTTGACCGGATCTCCGACCACGGGCTGGCTTTCGATCTTGGCCGCATCGAGAACGCTGCGCAGAAGGGGGGCGGCGACCACGACGACCTCGGTGCCCAGGTCCGCGGCCACGTACTCCGCCTGCGGGTGGACGGCGATCGCGAGATTGGCCGGGAGCGTCCACGGCGTTGTCGTCCAGATGATGATGGACCAGGGCTTGCCCGCGGAAGCGGTCGCGCCGAACACCGTTCGCCATTTGCCAACTTCGGTCTCGGCGACGCGGAATCGCACCCAGACCGACGGGCTGACGTGCTCCTTGTACTCGATCTCCGCCTCGGCCAGCGCCGTTTCAAACGGAATTGACCAATAGACCGGCTTCTTGGCCCGGTACACCAGACCCTGTTCGATGAAGGCGGCAAAGGTCCGCAGGATGTCGGCTTCGAAGGCGGGGTCCTTGGTCTTGTACTCGCCGCGCCAGTCGCCCAGCACGCCCAGCCGCTGAAACTGGGCCTTTTGTCGGGCAATCCAGCCCTCGGAGAAGCGGTCGCACCGTTCGCGCAGTTCGGCGGTGGAAACGGTCAGCTTCTTTTCCTGCAGCTCGCGCGTCACCTTTTGCTCGATCGGCAGGCCGTGGCAGTCCCACCCGGGCACGTAGGGGGTGCGGAAACCGCGGAGCGCCTTGTAGCGGTTGATCACGTCCTTGAGCGTCTTGTTGAGGGCGGTGCCAATGTGAACGTCGCCGTTGGTGAATGGAGGACCATCGTGCAGGACGAACGCCGGCGCGCCGGCGCGATTCGCCTGCAGCGCGCCGAAGAGACCGAGTTTTTCCCAGTGCGCCAGCCGGGCCGGCTCGCGCTGCACGAGGCTCGCTCGCATGGGAAAATCGGTCCTCGGAAGCTGCAGCGTATCTTTCAGCTCTTGGGCCATTCAGGAAAAAGCGCGTGAGGCTATTCCAAGCCCCTTCTGAGTCAAGGGGAACAGCAGGCCCGATCCGGGCCCAAAACCGACGGGCCGGAGGGGGGTGGCGGGCGGCGAAATCCCGGGCTCCGGCCGTCCCGTCAGCCGGCCGGTTTTCCCCCCGCCGCGTCGCCCAAACGTCGGCCGGCGGCGATGCAGTTGGCGAGGGAGATGCCGTCGCGCACGTGCCCGCCGATGAACAGGCCCGGATGGCGGGCTTCGGCGCGTTCGATGGCCTTAAAGACGCGGTCGTAGCCGAGGTTGTACTGGGGAATGGCGCGGGGCCAGAAGGTCTGGTGGACGAAGACCGGCTCGCCGGTGACGCCGAGCAGGGAACGCAGGTCGTCCAACACACCGCGTCGCAGCGCCTCCGGTTCCTGGCGGGCGATCTCCGGCTGGCGCGTGCCGCCCACGTAGATCGTCAGGGCCACGTGGCCGTCGGGGGCCCGGCCCGGGAAGAGACTGGAGGAGAAGAGGACGCCCAGGATGGAGCGGCGTTCGACCGCGGGCACGAGGGCCCCGAAGCCGTCGAGCGGATGGGCCACCTGCTCGCGGCGGAAGCCGAGGAAGAGCGAGGTCACCGGCGGATATTCGACCTCCTCCAGCACTTTGAGGGGGCGCTCATCTCCCGGACCGATCGGGAGCTGGGCGAGCGCCGCCGCCGGAAGGGCCAGGACCACGGCGTCGAATTCCGCCGAGGAGGCGAGCCCGCCGTGCCGCCAGACGAGTTTCCACGGCTGCCCGGGCGTCAGGTTGATCACCGGCGAGTCGGTGTGGACGGCGCCGGCCGGCAACCGCGCGCCGAGCGCGTCGGTGAGGGCCTGGAGGCCCTGCCGGAACGAGGCAATGCGCGACATCCGGCGTTCGCCGCTGGCGCGGCGGCGCTTCATGGCCGCGATCTGTGCCCCGATGAGCGAGCCGCACCTCTGCTCGATCTCCCACAACGAGGGAAATGGGCACTTGGTGGTG
>JBJKRV010000389.1:0-3260 GCA_046704465.1 Opitutaceae bacterium
CTTGAAACGTTCGCGCGTCATGCGCTCGAAGAAGCGCAGGAGGTCGTCATAGAAGCCGTCCTGGTTCACCAGGATCATCGGCTTGTGCAGCAGGTTGAGGTAGCGCAGGGTCATCACCTCGACGAACTCCTCCAGCGTGCCGATGCCGCCGGGCAGCGCCACGAAGGCGGCGGCCCGCTCGGCCATCAGGTGCTTGCGTTCCCGCAGCGTGGCCACGGTCACGAGTTCGTCGGCGTCCGTCAGGGCCAGCTCGCGGGTCTTCATGAACTCCGGGATGATTCCCACCACGCGCCCGCCGGCCGCCTTGACCGCCCGGCCCAGCACGCCCATGGCGCCGCGGTTGCCGCCGCCGTAGACGAGGCCCCAGCCGTGCGCGACCAGTTCCGCTCCGAGGCGCGCGGCCTCGGCATAGTACTTGGGGTCCAGGTGGTCGCTGGACGAGCAGTAAACACAGTTGAAACCGGACATGGACGGACCCGCGCATGATACGGGTCGGGGAGAATCAAAGTCGAAATGATTTCTCCCCTTCCCCCTGATCCGGGACTATCGGTGTGATCCGTGGTTCCCTCTTCGCCATCCTATCGCGGGCGACTCGCGCCTTCGCCGACCGGCTGGCTGCACCTCGGCCACGCCCGCACCTTCTGGACGGCCCAGGAGCGGGCGCGAGCGGCCGGGGGAACGCTCGTGTTGCGCAACGAGGATCTCGATGCCGCCCGATCACAGCCGGAGTTCGCCGCCGCGATGCTCGAGGACCTGCGCTGGTTCGGTTTCCGCTGGGACGAGGGACCGGACGTGGGTGGACCGCTCGGGCCCTACAACCAGAGCGAGCGCCGGGCCCGCTACCTGGACGCCCTTCGGCGTTTGAAGGAATCCGGCGCCGTCTACCCCTGCACGTGCACCCGGCGCGACGTACAGGAGGCCGCCAGGGCGCCGCATGAGCCGCCGCCCGGGCAGGATTGGAGGCCCGACGAGCCGATCTATCCCGGCACCTGTCGCCCGGCCTCGAACGGACGCGCGGAGGGCGCGCCCTTCCGCCATCGCCCGACGCCCGACCGCGAGGGCGCCAACTGGCGATTCCGGGTGCCTGACGGTGCCAACCTGAGTTTCGTCGACGGCCACTACGGGATGCAGACGGCGACGGCCGGGGAGCATTTTGGCGATTTCATCGTCTGGCGGCGCGACGACACTCCCGCCTACCAGCTGGCGTGCGTGGTCGACGACGCCGCCATGGGCATCACCGAGGTCGTGCGGGGCGCCGACCTGCTCCTGTCGACCTTCCGCCAGCAGTTGCTCTACGCGGCATTGGGCCTCGCCATGCCCGACTTCTTCCATTGCCCGCTGTTGACGGACGCGCAGGGCGTGCGGCTGGCGAAACGCCATGACGCCCTGAGTCTGCGGGCGCTCCGCTCCGAAGGCCGCAAGCCGGAGGAGCTGCGCCGGTTTTTTTGACCGCGCTCCCGGGGGGCAGGTGGAATAAGGCTGGTCTTCTCCGGGCCCATCCGTGTCATCCGTGATTGCGCGCTCATGATCAAAATCGGCGTCATCAACGTTTCGGACCGCGCCAGCACCGGCGCCTACGAAGACACCCCCGGCAAGACGGCGGTGGCCCTGCTGCGCGAGTGGATCGCCACCCCGTTCGAGGTCGATTACCGGGTGCTGCCGGACGAACAGGCGGAGATTGAAGCCGAGTTGCGCCGGATGGCGGATGAGGCCGGCTGCGCCCTGATCGTGACCACGGGCGGCACGGGACCGGCTCCGCGCGACGTGACCCCGGAGGCCACCGCCGCCGTCTGCGGCAAAATGCTGCCAGGTTTTGGCGAACGCATGCGCGCCGAATCGCTCCAATTCGTGCCCACCGCCATCCTCTCCCGGCAAACCGCCGGATTGCGCGGCGCGACCTTGATCGTGAACCTCCCGGGCCGGCCCAAGGCCATCCGCGAGAATCTCGCTGCGGTGTTCCCCGCCATCCCCTACTGCCTGGAGCTCGCGGGCGGGCCGCTTGTGGAAACCCACGCGGCGGTGATGCCGGTATTCCGGCCAAAGCCCTGATTGGTCCGGCGCGGGATCGCCGGGTCGACGGCGGGCCGTGAGACCGGGGGTCGGCAGTGTGCGCTGCCGCCGAGGCGCCCCGCGGTGAAATCAACACTCAGCGCCGACGGCTTTGGGTTAGACACGGCGCGCCGCTTCCGCCATACTCGGCCCCGGTTCGGGACCGTTAAGAGCAAGAGCAACCATCAACTGGAGGTTTCACCATGCCTTATCTCAGGATCCAAACCAACCTTCCCCTCAACAAGCGGGCCGATCGCAGCATGCTAAAGGAAGCCTCGGCGCTGGTCGCCGCGGAGCTCGGAAAGCCGGAGGAGTACGTCATGGTGGCGCTGCAGCCCGACACGCCCATGGCTTTCGCCGGCAGCGACGATCCCGCCGCCTTCATCGAGCTCAAGGGGATCGGCCTGCCTGCGACCAAATCCAAGCGCCTGAGCCAGGTGCTCAGCGGCCTCGTCAACCAGCACCTCGGCATCCCCATCGATCGGGTTTTCCTCAATTTTGCTGACGTTCCCCCCAACCTCTGGGGCTGGAATGGCGACACCTTCTGAAAGAATCCCAAGTGGCCAAGCTGCAAGGGCCAAGAGTGGCTGCAGCGGTCTCGGCTTGATACTTGTCCCTTGGTCCTTGTTACTTGACCGATCCGATGGCCACCTACATCTACGAAACGATCCCTTCCCGCCCGGATGCGACGCCGACGCGATTCGAGGTCGTCCAGAGCATGAAGGACGCGCCGTTGAGGCGCCACCCCGACAAGGGGGAGACCGTCCGCCGGGTGATCTCGGGCGGCTTCGGCTTGATGGGCCTGGGTGCCAAGGCTGAATCCGCGCCGCGCGTCTCGCGCGGAGGTGGCTGCGGTTGCGGCGGGGCGTGCTCCTGCGGCCGGAGCTAGCGCCGGGGGGCGTGGCGCCCGGGGCTTTGCCGGCAGGGTTCTGATTCCCGGGGTTAGCCCCGGTCTTTCATTCCCCGCCCCCTCTTTCGATTTCGCTTCGCCGACGTCGCGCGTGCGCCATCAGGCTCACTCCTAGAGCTCGGTGTACTTGTCCGAGCGGCCACGGGCCTTCTCGACGGGGTACTTCGCGGCGTTGGCGGCCAGCTTGGCTTCGATCGCCGCCGCGAGGTCGATGCCGGTGACGTTCACGAATTCCAGGGCGTAGATCACCACGTCGGCGATCTCCTCCTCGATCCGACGCCGCCGGGCCGGCTCCTGGACG
>JBJKRV010000390.1:0-4163 GCA_046704465.1 Opitutaceae bacterium
GGTCCAGATCGCCCCAGGTGCAGCCGCCGCCGACCCAGGCCACCCGTCGCCGCGGATCAATCCGCACATTCTTCATTGCGGCCAGATCGACGACGATGCCGCCGTCACACGTGCCGAAACCCGGCACGCTGTGGCTACCGCCTCGGACCGCCAGCGGGCATCGGTGCAGGCGGGCGAAGTTGACGCAACTGATGACGTCGGCCACGTCGGCGCACCTCACGACCGCGAGGGGATGGCGGTCAATCATGGCATTGTAGACTCGCCGGGCCTGGTCAAAGCCGGCATCCTCCGGGCGGAAAACCGCGCCCCGCAGGGTGGTCAGGAGCGTCTGGAGAGCCGCGGCATCGGGCGCCGCGGGGGTTGAAGCGGATCGAGCGGACATTGTCGGCCTCCTTGCTGGAAGGTTGGGGCCGCTACCGACACCACAGTGCGGCCGGGGGTAAGTGCGCTGCACAGGTCGCCCGATTCATGGAAATGTCAAGGCCCGTGCCGGTTTTTCGACCGTCGCTTCGTGTTGTCGGGGTGCGATCCCCAGCCGCGATTTGGCGGCGATCCACCGACTCGCCCTTATCGCCTGGTACGATCTCCGCACCTGGTCCGCTCGAGGCCCTTCAGACGCGAAAGAAACGGACCGCCAGCAGGTTTGCCACGACGCCGAACGCCACCAGCACGCCGATCGCCGGCAGCGCCCCGCTCAGGCCGCTGCCGAAGGTGATGAGCTGATTCAGGCCGTCGAGCGCCCAGGCCGTCGGCGTGAGATGCGCCGCCTTTTGCAGAAAGTCGGGCGTGAGTTCCAGCGGCCACCAACAGCCGCCGATGGCCGCCATCGGCAGGGCAATCAGCAGGCAGAGACCGACGACCTTGTCCTCGGCCCGGATCACGGAACCGACCAGCACGCCGAGCGAACAGGCCACCCACGAAAACAGCAGCGCCACCAGCGCCACTCCGACCAGGTGGTCGCCGATGTTCACCTTGAACAGGAACTGGCCGATGAGCAGGAAATACGCGACCTGCACCGCCGCCAGCAGCATGAGGCCGTACATCCGTCCGGCAATGACGTCGGTGCGGCGGACCGGATTGATGCTCAGCCGCCGCAGCACGCCGCTGCGCCGCTCATTGGCCACGGTCGCGCCCCCGAAGATCATCAGGTTCATCAGGAGGTACATCACCATGATGCCGGGCACCGATTGGTTGAATCCGACCGGGATCGGCTTCCGCCCGGCATAGCGCGCGTCGAGCGTCACCGGATTGGGGCTCCGCATCAACGCCTCCATCGCCGCCGGCGTGGGCGGCGCCCCGGCGCTCTTGAGGGCGTTCTCGATCAGGTCCGCGTTGAACGCCACCAGCGCCCGCACCAGCCGCAGTTCGACCAGCGCCGCCGACTGGTCGTCGGTGCCCTGGACCTGGAAGAAACCGACCTTCACCTTTTCCTTGGCCAGGATGCGCTGCGTGAAGTCGGCCGGAATGCGGATGCCGCGCGCCGCCCCGCCGGCCCTGTCCCGCGGCACCACGTTCACGCCCTGGAGGCCGAGTTCGTCGAGGAAGACCTGCCCGAGGGGACCGGCATCCTGATTTTCGATCACCACGGCGGGACGCGGGTTCGCGGGGTCGGGACGGCCGCGGATGGCGAAGCCCATGACATAGACGAAGATCGTGGGGATGAGGAACAGCCAGATGAAGGAGGTGCGGTCGCGCACGAACAGCCGCAGGTCGTTGTGGCCGATGGTGAGGATGGAGCGCATCAGCGGACTCCCTTCAGCAGCCGGCGCTTGAAAAGCATTGCCGTGCCAACGACCAGCACGACGCCGAGCAGGCCCAGCCGGGCGGCCGGGATCATCCAGCCGTGGCCGCCGCCAAACTGCAGCGCGCGTGCGGCCGACACAAACCAGGCGGTCGGCATCAAGGCCATGAAATGGTTGCGTACAAAGGCCGGCAGTTGCTCCGGCGGAAACATGCATCCGCCCGCCAGGCTCACCGTCATCACCACCAGATTGTTCAACATGTCGGCGCGGCGTTCCTGGCCGGCCAGCGCCGCGATCAGGCCCATCAGCCCCGCCCCGAACAGGGCATAGGCGCCCACCAGGACGGACAACGGACCGAGGTGCTGCCAATGAAACCCAAAGCCGAGCGCCGCCCCGCCCAGCAGGATCACCGCGCCGACGACCATGACGAACACCGCATACACGACCTTGCCGGCGACGAAGCTCAGCAGCCCCTCGTGCAGGGTCCGGAAACGCGCCAGCGTCCGGTTGTTCAATTCCCGATAGAAATCGCGCAGGGCGTGGTCGGCCATGAACAACATGAACATCCCCGCCATGCCCAGCTGGAGGTACGCGAAGATCCCGCGCGCCTCCCCGCCGCCGAGGGTCGCGGCCTTCCGTCCCGGCCGGGATTCCTTCTCGTACGTGACCAGCGGCGGCAGATAGCCGCGGGCCGGTTCGAGGCGGTCGGCCGCCTGGTCGAACAGGCGCCCGATGTCGCGCAGGTGGATCGTCCGGTCGTCGGAGAACACCTGCTTCCACTCGGGAAACTCGGCCTGGAGATTGCGCGACACGGCGTTCAGTCCGGTCACGAGCGTGGCCAGCATTTCCTCCACGATGGCCGGATGGATCGACTCGGCCGGGTTCTTGATCAGTTCGAGCTTCACCGGGTGGCCGGCGGTCAGGTAATCGCGGGTGAAGCCCTTGGGAATGATGACGACCGCCGCGAGCTTGTCGGCGTCGATCTCGCGGAGCGCCTGGGCGCGTTTGAGGAAATGGGGCTCCAGGTACTTGCCCGCCTCCTGCTGGTTGAGGGCGCCGCGCATGAACTGCGTCAGCGCCGAGTTGTCCTCGTCGACCAGGCCGAGCTTGATGCGGCCCAATCCCCCACCGGAGGAGGCCGGACCGAAGGCCAGGCCGATCAGTCCCGTGATCAGGAACGGCACCCCGAGGGAGACGAGCCACGGCACGGGGTTGCGGCAGGCCCGCCGGAGATCCTTGGCCAGCAGCGTGCGGAGCATGGTCACTCCCGGAGTTCGCGGCCCGTGAGCTGCAGGAAGACGTCGTTGAGGCTCGGCCGCTTGACCGTGACGTTTTCCAGTTGCACCGGCAGGGCCAGCAGGCGCTTGAGGCCGGCGGCGGGATCGCCGGAATCCGCCGCGCCCACCACCAACTGCCGCGCCGAGTGCTGGATGACGCGGAAGTGCTCGCGAAAGCCCGGCCACTCCTCCGGGACGGCCCCGTCGAACCGCCCTTCCATCACGAAGAGGCGATCGTCACCCAGCCGCCGCTGCAATTCCGGGAGCGTGCCTTCGGCCAGGACCCGGCCGTGGTCGATAATTCCGATGCGCTGGCAGAGGGTCTCCGCCTCCTCCAGGTAGTGGGTCGTGTAGAGGATCGCCATTCCCTCCTTCACCAGGCCGCGGATGAACTCCAGGATGTTCAGCCGCGCCTGCGGATCGATGCCGACCGTCGGCTCGTCGAGCAGCAGCAGCTTGGGACGGTGCAGGAGGGCGCAGCCCAGGTTGATGCGGCGCTTCATCCCGCCCGAATATTTCTTCACGGGGTCACGGGCGCGGTCCGCCAGCGACAGCGCGCCGAGCAACTCGCCGGCCCGGCTCCGCGCCGCCGCGGCGTCCAGGCCGGCCATGCGGCCCCAGAATTCCAGATTCTCGCGGCCCGACAGTTCCTCATACAACGCGATGTCCTGGGGAACGACGCCCATGATCCGGCGCGCCGCCTGGGGCTCGGTCCAGAAATCGCGGCCGTCGACGAAGACCTGCCCGTCATCGGGCTGCAGCAGGCCGCAGACCATCGAGATCGTTGTCGTCTTCCCGGCGCCATTGGGCCCGAGCAGGCCGTAGATCTCACCCTCGTTGACTTGAAGCGTCACCTTGTCGACGGCGACGACCTCGCCAAACCGTTTGGAGAGCTGGTCGAGCTGGAGCAGGGGCATGGGCGGAAGCGTGGGCAGCGATGCAGGTAGTGGCGACAAAAACCTCGGGACCATTGCGACCCGGGGAAGGTCGCCATCACGAACCGCCGCGGGCGCGAAACGTTACAGCTTTTTTCCCCCCGCCCGCCCGGGTGGTTCCCGTTTGACGGTCGCGCGCAGCGGTCAACGATCGGGAGCATGAAACCCCTGCCCGTGCTGCTCGCCCTCGGCGTCCTTTTTTCCCTCCC